>NZ_JBFBJI010000002.1:0-135316 GCF_040702065.1 Streptomyces sp. NPDC086777
AGCCAGGTAACTGGTGGAGGTGACCGGTACTAATAGGCCGAGGGCTTGTCCTCAGTTGCTCGCGTCCACTGTGTTAGTTCTGAGGCAACGACCGTTGCCGGCTAGAGCTGAACACACAATTGAAGAGTGTGCTTGTTCGCTCGAAACCATTAGGGTTTCGGTGGTCATAGCGTGAGGGAAACGCCCGGTTACATTCCGAACCCGGAAGCTAAGCCTCACAGCGCCGATGGTACTGCAGGGGGGACCCTGTGGGAGAGTAGGACACCGCCGAACAATCTTTGGAGGACCCCTGGTCCCAGCGTTCAGCTGGGACCAGGGGTCCTTTTGTTTTTACAATGCTTGCGGTACCGAAGACAGGAGTCACCATGTCCACCAACTCTCCCGACGATCGACCGGAGCGCGACCAGCGGCGACGGGACAGTGGTGACCGTGGTGACCGCGGCGAGCGTGGCGGGTACCGCGGAGACCGCAACGACCGTGGTGACCGCGGTGGTTCCCCCCGGCGTGATGACCGTCGCGACGACAACCGGGGCGGTGGCTACGGGCGCCGTGACGACAACCGCGGTGCCGGGTACGGCCGTCGGGACGACCGTCGCGGTGACGAGCGTCGTGACGACCGCGGCGGTTACGCCCGGCGTGATGACCGGCGTGATGACCGTCGCGACGACAACCGCGGTGGCGGCGGTTATGGCCGGCGTGATGACAACCGTGGGTCCCGTCCGGGGTTCCAGCGCGACGATCGTGGTGGTGACCGGGGCGGTTACGGGCGTCGTGACGACCGCGACCGTGGTCCTCGTCGTGACGACCGCGGGGATCGTCCCGCGTTCCGCCGCGACGACCGCCGTGACGACCGTGGTGACCGTCCCGCTTTCCGACGTGACGACCGTCGCGACGACAACCGGGGCGGCGGCGGCGGTTATGGCCGGCGTGATGACAACCGTGGGTCCCGTCCGGGGTTCCAGCGCGACGATCGTGGTGGTGACCGGGGCGGTTACGGGCGTCGTGACGACCGCGACCGTGGTCCTCGTCGTGACGACCGCGGGGATCGTCCCGCATTCCGCCCCGACGACCGCCGTGACGACCGTGGTGACCGTCCCGCGTTCCGGCGTGACGACCGTGGTGACCGTCCCGCGTTCCGGCGTGACGACCGCCGTGACGACCGCGGTGACCGTCCCGCATTCCGTCGTGACGACCGTGGTGACCGTCCCGCATTCCGTCGTGACGACCGCCGTGACGACCGTGGTGACCGTCCCGCGTTCCGACGTGACGACCGACGTGACGACCGGCGTGACGACCGCGGTGACCGTCCCGCATTCCGACGTGACGACCGTGACGACCGCGGTGGCTTCGGCCGTCGTGACGACCGTCGTGATGACAGCCGCGGTGGTGGCGGCTACGCCCGGCGCGACGACAGCCGCGGCGGCTTCCGAGGCCGTGACGACCGTCGTGACGACCGGCGCGGTGGCCCCCGTCGTGACGACAGCCGCGGTGGCGGCGGCTACGCCCGGCGCGACGACAGCCGCGGCGGCTACCGGGGCCGTGACGACCGTCGCGACGACCGTCGGGACGACAGCCGTGGTGGCGGCCGCTTCCGTGACGAGCGGGACCGGGACCGCGAGCCGATCAAGCGGCTGCCCATCCCGGAGGACGTCACCGGTGAGGAGATCGACAAGGACGTACGGCAGGAGCTGCAGAGCCTGCCCAAGACACTCGCGGACGACGTCGCCAGGAACCTGGTGATGGTCGCGCGGCTCATCGACGAGGACCCCGAGGGCGCCTACGGCTACTCCAGGGTGGCCCTGCGGCTCGCCTCCCGTGTCGCCGCCGTGCGCGAGGCCGCCGGGTTCGCCGCTTACGCGAACCAGAAGTACGCCGAGGCGCTCGCCGAGTTCCGGGCCGCCCGGCGCATGACCGGCACCGTCGACCTGTGGCCGGTGATGGCCGACTGCGAGCGTGGGCTCGGGCGGCCGGAGAAGGCGCTGGACATGGCCGGTGCCCCCGAGGTGCACAAGCTCGACAAGGCCGGCCAGGTCGAGATGCGGCTCGTCGCCGCCGGTGCCCGGCGTGACATGGGGCAGCTGGACGCGGCGATCGTGACGCTGCAGAGCCCTGAGCTGGCCTCCAACTCCGTGCAGCCGTGGACCGCGCGGCTGCGGTACGCCTACGCCGACGCCCTGCTTGCCGCCGGGCGTGCCGACGAGGCGCGGGAGTGGTTCGCCAAGGCCGTCGAGGCCGACCGGGACGGCAGCACGGACGCCTCCGACCGGCTTGCCGAGCTGGACGGGGTCGAGTTCGTCGACGCGCTGGACGAGGAGGAGGCCGACGAGGCCCCGGAGGAGACCTCGGCCCCGACCGGGCCTGACGTCGAATCCGAGTCCGGGTCCGACGTCGCATCCGCGTCCGACGTCGAATCCGCGTCCGACGTCGAGGCCGGGTCCCACGTCAAGGCCGAGGCCGAGTCCGACGCCGAGCAGGACTGAGTTCGCGCGCCGAGAGTGACCGAGTGATCGAGTCACGGAGAGAGGGCAGGCCCCGGTCGGGGTCTGCCCTCTCTCCGTCAGACGTCGAGCGCCCGCAGTACCAGCCCCGTGGCCGGCTTCGGGCCGAAGGACGTCGACTTGCGGGGCATCG
Source organism: Streptomyces sp. NPDC086777 (assembly GCF_040702065.1). Classification (NCBI taxonomy): domain Bacteria; kingdom Bacillati; phylum Actinomycetota; class Actinomycetes; order Kitasatosporales; family Streptomycetaceae; genus Streptomyces; species Streptomyces sp. NPDC086777. The sequence goes on from NZ_JBFBJI010000002.1 coordinate 2,632, forward strand.
TCACGCCCTGGCGGGCCAGGTCGCGGACGACCTCCTCGCGCACCGGGTGCATGAGGACGGCCGTACCGCCGTCGCGTTCGGCCTTGGCGACCGTCGCCGCCGTGTCGTGGATGTACGCGATGTGCGCGGGCGAGTCCTCGGGGATGCGCCAGACGTGGTCGAGGAGCGTCGCGTGCAGGACGGTCGCGTCCAGGGTGCGCCAGGCCGCCGGGCGGTCGTCCGGGACCGTACGGGCCAGGAGGTCCGGCTCCGGGCGGTCGATGAGATGGAACGCGCCGTCGCCGGCCAGCAGGAACGCGTTGCCGGCGCAGGCCGCGTCCGCCAGTGCCGCCTGGGCCGCGGGCAGGGGGACGTCGAGGCGTCGTACCCGGAACAGGCCCTTGACGTGCTCCAGCGCCTCCGCGACCGGCAGGCCGTGCAGCAGGCGGTGGATGGCGCGGACGCGCAGCGGGTAGCGGGCGGTGTCGACGAGGAGGACCAGGCCGTAGTCCCAGGGGCTGGGCGAGGGATGCTCCGCGCGTAGACGCAGGTAGGTGGCCCAGCGGTGGTGGCCGTCGGCGATCAGGGCCTGGTGGTGGGCCAGGTCGGACTGGACGCGGGCCAGCTCGGCGGGGTCGGTGATCGACCAGAGGCGGTGGCTGAAGCCGTCCTCGGTGGTGGTGGCGAGGAGCGGGGGGCGGTCGGCGACGGTTTCGATGATCTCGGCGGTCGTGCCGTTGCCCCGGTAGGTCAGCAGGAGCGGTTCCAGGTTGGCCGAGGTGGCCCGCATCAGGGCCGCGCGGTCGGCGACGACCGGGGACATGACCTCCTCGTGCGGCAGGACCACGCCCTCGGACGGCTCCGAGACCCGCAGGGCGCCGATGACACCGCGCTGGAGCAGGAGGCCGTTTCCGTCGTGCTGCTCGTAGACGTACAGGCCCGGTTCGGGATCCGCGGTGAGGATGCCCTCGTCCTGCCAGCGGTGGAGGGTGTCGGCCGCCTGTTCGGTACCGGCACTGGGGGTACCGGCCTGGGGGAGGATGAGGCGGACGATGTTGTGCGGGTCGGCGGACTGGAGGTGGTGTACGCCGTCGGGGCGCACGACGACGTCGTACGGCGGGGAGGTGACGGCGGCGAGGCTGCCGACCCGGTCGGGGTCGTAGCGAAGGCCTCGGAACGGGGTGAGTTCCAGGCCTCGGCGCTCCGTTGCTTCCGAGTGACCTGCAGTGTTCATCCCGGCATCGTACGTGTGTCAGTGGTGTACGGGATGATCGACGGTGAAAGGCGGGCGGACGAAGAGTGACGAGGAGTGACGAGGAGCGATGGGGATGAGCCAGGGCGTCAGGACTGGTCCCGAGGGCAGTGGACGGGCCCTGAGCACGGCGTATGACACGGCGCTGCTCGATCTGGACGGGGTGGTGTACGCGGGCGGCAGTGCGATCGCGCACGCCGTGGAGTCGCTGGAGGTCGCCCGTGCGGGCGGCATGCGTCTGGCGTACGTCACCAACAACGCGCTGCGGACGCCGGACGCGGTGGCGGAGCACCTTACCGAGCTGGGTGTTCCGACGGGGGCCGGCGAGGTCATCACGTCGGCGCAGGCGGTCGCGCGGCTGATCAGTGAGCAGGTGCCGGCCGGAGCGCGGGTGCTGGTGATCGGCGGGGAGGGGCTGCGGGTCGCGCTGCGGGAGCGGGGTCTTGAACCGGTGGAGTCCGCCGACGACGATCCGGCCGCCGTGGTGCAGGGGTACGGCGGCCTCGACCTGCCCTGGGGGCGGTTCGCCGAGGCGTCGTACGCGGTCGCGCGCGGGGTGCCGTGGTTCGCGTCCAACACCGATCTGACGATCCCGAGCGGGCGCGGGATCGCGCCGGGCAACGGCGCGGCGGTCGAGGTGGTGCGGATCGCGACGGGCGCCGAGCCGCAGGTGGCGGGCAAGCCGCTGCCGCCGATGCACCGGGAGACGATCCTGCGGACGGGGGCGGAGCGGCCGTTGGTGGTCGGGGACCGGCTGGACACCGACATCGAGGGCGCGTTCAACGGCGGGGTCGACTCGTTGCTCGTGCTGACCGGCGTCACCGACGGGCGTCAGCTGCTGGCCGCGCCGCCGCAGCACCGGCCGACCTTCGTCGACGCCGACCTGCGCGGGCTGCTCACCGGGCAGCCGGAGGTCACGGCGGACGGCGACGGCTTCCGGTGCGGTGGCTGGACGGCGACGGCGGGGGACGGCCTGCTGGAGCTGGCGGGCGACGGCGGGGCGCTCGACGGACTGCGGGCGCTGTGCGCGGCGGCCTGGACGGCGGCCGGGGAGGGCTCCTGCGAGCTGGACGGAGGCAAGTCGCTGGCGCGGCTGGGGCTCTGAGCCGGCGTAGGGGACGCGGTCCGGTCCGGGCCGGCACCGGGACCCGTGGGGGACGCGGCCGCGAAGCGCTATGCGAGGGTAGGCTAACCTAATCTCGTGTTGGTCGACAGTCCTCCCGAACAGCGCGCGGAGACCGCTCCCGCGCCCCCGAGCCGTCGGGCGATGCGGGCCCTCGGGCTCCTCGTCTCCGTCGTGATCCTGCTGCTGGTCACCCTGGCGAGCATCGCGATCGGGGCGAAACAGCTGCCGTTGGACCAGGTCTGGCACGGCCTGTTCCACGACACGGGGACGTACGGCGACGTCGTCGTCGGTACGCGGCTGTCGCGGACCGTCCTCGGCCTGCTGGCCGGGGCCGCCCTCGGTCTGTCCGGGGCGGTGCTCCAGGCGCTCACCCGCAATCCGCTCGCCGACCCCGGACTGCTCGGTATCAACGCGGGCGCGTCCGCCGCGGTGGTCACCGCCATCACCTACTTCGGCGTCAGCACCCTCAGCGGCTATGTGTGGTTCGCCTTCCTCGGGGCGGCGGTGGTGGGCGCCCTGGTGTGGTTCCTGGGCGGCAGCCGGGGCGCCACCCCGGTCCGGCTGGCCCTCGCCGGTACCGCGATCAGCGCCGCGCTCTACGGCTATCTCCAGGCCGTGATGATCACGGACGACGCGGCGCTCAACAAGCTGCGCTTCTGGACGGTGGGTTCGCTGGCCTCGGCCGACAACTCGACGATCGTGCAGGTCCTGCCGTTCCTGGCGGCCGGCACCCTGCTCGCCCTCGGCCTGGCCCGGCCGCTGAACGCGGTGGCGATGGGCGACGACACCGCCCGCGCCCTCGGCGCCAACCTGGGCCGCACCCGGGCCCTCGCCATGCTCGCCGCCACCGTGCTGTGCGGCGCGGCCACCGCCGCCTGCGGCCCGATCGCCTTCGTCGGCCTGATGGTCCCGCACGTCGTGCGCTCCTTCACCGGCCCCGACCTGCGCTGGATCCTGCCCTACGCGGCGGTCCTGTCGCCGGTGCTGCTGCTCGGCGCCGATGTTGTCGGCCGCGTCGTGGCGCGTCCCTCGGAACTCCAGGTCGGCATCGTCACCGCGATCATCGGCGGGCCGGTCTTCATTCTTCTCGTACGACGGCGGAGGACGGCCCAGCTGTGAGGACCGCTGTGAAAACCGGTGTGAAGGCCGCGGCGCAGCCCAGGCGTACGCGTACGCTGCGCACCCCCGGCGGACTCTCCCTGCGGACCGACGTGCGCGCGCTGGTCGTGGTGCTCGCGCTGCTGCTGGCCGCGTGCGCCGCGAGTGTCGTGCTGATCGGTACCGGGGACTTCCCGATCTCCTTCCGCGACGTGCTGAGGACGCTGGCCGGGAACGGCACCGCCGGGCAGGACTTCATCGTCAACGAGCTGCGGCTGCCGCGGGTGCTGGTCGGTCTGCTGGTCGGTGCCTCGCTCGGGCTCGGCGGGGCGCTGTTCCAGTCGATCTCCCGCAACCCGCTGGGCAGCCCGGACGTGCTCGGCCTCTCCCAGGGCGCCACCTCCGGCGCGCTCGTGGTCATCGTGCTGCTGTCCGGGACCGCCGCCCAGGTCACCGTCGGCGCGCTGCTCGGCGGTCTGGTGACCGGCCTTGCCATCTACCTCCTGGCCTGGCGGCAGGGCGTGCACGGCTACCGGCTGGTGCTGGTCGGCATCGGCGTCTCCGCGATCGTCACCGCGGTCAACGGCTACCTGCTCACCAAGGCCGATCTGGTCGACGCGACCCGCGCGGTCGTCTGGATGACCGGTTCCCTCGACGGCCGTGACTGGAGCCAGGTCTGGCCGCTGCTCGCCCTGTGCGCGGTCCTCGTCCCGCTGGTCCTCGCCAACGCGCGGGGCCTGCGGATGATGGAGATGGGCGACGACGTGTCGAACGCCCTCGGGGTACGGGTCGAACGGGTGCGGCTGCTGCTGATGGCGGCCGCCGTCCTGCTGACCGCGGCCGCCACCGCCGCGGCGGGTCCCGTCAGCTTCGTCGCCCTCACCGCCCCCCAGCTGGCCCGCCGCCTCACCCGCTCGCCCGGCCCCAACCTGGTCCCCTCCCTCTGCATGGGCGCCACCCTGCTGGTCACCGCCGACTGGGCCTCGCAGCGCGCCTTCGGCGCCGACCAGCTGCCCGTGGGCGTGGTCACCGGCGTCCTCGGCGGGGTCTACCTGCTGTGGCTCCTCGTCACCGAGCGCCGGGCGGGCCGGATATGAGCACGACCCCCCAGCCGAACGCCGCGTCAGACAGTGAGCCGGACCACAAGAGGAGCACCGTGAACCGCCTGTCCGCCGAGAACGTCACCCTCGCCTATGACCAGCGCGTCATCGCCGAGCAGCTGTCGGTGGAGATCCCCGACAACTCCTTCACGGTGATCGTCGGTCCCAACGCCTGCGGCAAGTCGACGCTGCTGCGCGCGCTGTCCCGGATGCTCAGGCCCAGTCGGGGCCGGGTGCTGCTCGACGGCCAGGTCATCCAATCGATGCCCGCGAAGAAGGTCGCCCGCACGCTCGGCCTGCTCCCGCAGTCGTCCGTCGCGCCCGACGGCATCACCGTCGTCGACCTGGTCGGCCGCGGCCGCTACCCGCACCAGGGCATCCTGCGCCAGTGGTCCGCGGAGGACGAACGGGTCGTCCAGGAGTCGATGGCGCAGACCGGCGTCGCCGAGCTCGCCGACCGGTACGTCGACGAACTCTCCGGGGGCCAGCGCCAGCGCGTCTGGATCGCCATGGCGCTCGCCCAGCAGACCCCGCTGCTGCTCCTCGACGAGCCGACGACCTATCTGGACATCCAGCACCAGATCGACGTCCTCGACCTGTGTGCCGAACTCCACGAGGAGCAGGGGCGCACGCTGGTCGCCGTGCTCCACGACCTCAACCACGCGGCCCGGTACGCCACCCACCTCGTCGCGCTCAAGGGCGGCCGGGTCGTCGCCGAGGGCGCCCCGAACGACATCGTCACCGCGGAGCTGGTCGAGGAGGTCTTCGGGCTGCGCTGCCAGATCATCGACGACCCGGAGACGGGGACCCCGCTGGTGGTGCCGGCGGCCCGCAGGGCGCGGGTCACAGCAGCTTCCTGAGCCGGAACAGGTCCAGCAGGTTCGCGTCCAGCTTCACCCGGCCCGAACCCCAGGCGCCGGCGAAGTTCAGCTCGCCGTCGACCAGGGCCAGCAGGTCGTCGCCTGCCATGGCGAGTCCGATCTGTGCCTTCGCCCGCGGCGGGCCGGGATAGGTCTCCTCGACCTCGATCCGGCCGCCGGTGAGCCGGCCGGCGAAGGTGACGTCCAGGTCGGTGATGTGGCAGCTGACCGTGCGGTCCATGGCGGCGGCCGCGCGGACGTCGCCCTCGGCGCCGCCCATGCTGTGCGAGAGCTTGTCGAGTGCGGCGCGGCACTCCTCGATCGTGGCCATCGCGATCGACGGTACCCCAGCGCTTCCATGTAGCGTCGGGGCATGACCGACTCTGCGCCCGAAGGCCTGGTGGCGGCCCCGGAGAGGGAGGCCGGGGAAGCGGCCGCCGTCGAACCCGAGTACGACCCCGCCGCGCCCGCCCCGCTGGACGTTCCCCGCACCCCCACCGGCAACGCCGAGGTCGACGCACAGCTCGACCGGCTCGCCGACGCCGACCACCTCGCCACGGACGGGCACCTGGAGGTGTACGAGGATGTACACGGGGGGCTGCGCGACGCGCTGACCGCGCTCGACACCCGCCCCGGACCCCCGGGACCCCCGGCGCCCGCGCCGCCGGGCGCCAACCGGGCGCCCGCGCCCGGCCGTCACCCGACCACCACCCCTCAACGAGGCCCTTCGGGCCACACCTTCTAGTCCGTACCACCAGAGCAGGAGCTGAACCCACCGTGGCAGGAGTCGCACGTCGCCGTCTGGACGCGGAGCTGGTCCGCCGGAAACTGGCGCGCTCGCGCGAGCACGCCAGCCAGCTGATCGCCGCCGGGCGGGTCACCGTCGGCAAGACCCTCGCGACCAAGCCGGCCACCCAGGTGGAGACCGCCGCCGCGATCGTCGTCCAGTCCGACGACAGCGATCCCGAGTACGTGTCGCGGGGCGGGCACAAGCTCGCCGGGGCGCTGGCGGCGTTCGTCCCGCAGGGCCTGGTGGTCGAGGGACGGCGGGCGCTGGACGCCGGGGCCTCGACCGGGGGCTTCACCGATGTGCTGCTGCGCGCGGGCGCCGCGCACGTCGTCGCCGTCGACGTCGGATACGGCCAACTCGCATGGTCTCTGCAGAGCGATGAACGCGTCACCGTCAAGGACCGTACGAACGTACGCGAGTTGACGCTTGAAGCGATCGATGGGGAGCCTGTGGATCTTGTCGTGGGTGATCTGTCCTTCATCCCGCTCGGGCTGGTGCTGCCTGCCCTGGCGCGGTGCGTGAGGCCGGACGCCGACCTGGTGATGATGGTCAAGCCGCAGTTCGAGGTGGGCAAGGAGCGACTGGGCAGCGGGGGAGTCGTACGGAGTCCGCAGCTGCGGGCGGAGGCCGTACGGGGGGTTGCCGAGAAGGCGTGGGAGCTGGGGCTCGGGGTGAACGGTGTCACCGCCAGTCCGCTGCCCGGGCCGTCCGGCAACGTCGAGTACTTTCTGTGGCTGCGGGCCGGCGCAGCCGAGTTGGATCCGGCCGACGTTGACCGTGCAGTGGCGGAGGGGCCGCGTTGACACAGAACCGAGCTCGTACTGTTTTCCTGCTGGCCCACACCGGGCGGCCTGCGGCGATCCGCAGCGCCGAGCTCGTGGTGAAGGGGCTGCTGGCGGCCGGGGTCGGCGTACGGGTCCTGGACTTCGAGGCCCGCGACCTGCCGCTGCCCGACGAGGTCGAACTCGTCGAGGAGGCCTCGCCGCACAGCCTTGACGGCTGCGAACTGCTGATCGTGCTCGGCGGTGACGGGACGCTGCTGCGCGGCGCCGAGTTCGCGCGGGCCTCCGGGGTGCCGATGCTCGGCGTCAACCTCGGCAGCGTCGGCTTCCTCGCGGAGGCCGAACGGGACGACCTCGACAAGGTCGTCGACCGGGTGGTGAGCCGGGCCTACGAGGTCGAGGAGCGGATGACCGTCGACGTCGTCGTGCACCGCAACGGGGACATCGTGCACACCGACTGGGCGCTGAACGAGGCGGCCGTGCAGAAGGCGGGCGCCGAGAAGCTCCTCGAAGTGGTGCTGGAGATCGACGGGCGGCCGGTGACGGGGTTCGGCTGCGACGGGATCGTCCTGTCGACGCCGACCGGGTCCACCGCCTACGCGTTCTCCGCCGGGGGGCCGGTGGTGTGGCCGGAGGTCGAGGCGCTGCTCATGGTGCCGATCTCCGCGCACGCGCTGTTCGCGAAGCCGTTGGTGACGTCGCCGGACTCGGTGCTGGCGGTGGAGGTGCTGCCGCACATCCAGCCGGGGGTGCTGTGGTGCGACGGGCGGCGGACGGTGGAGCTGCCGCCGGGAGCGCGGGTCGAGGTGCGGCGGGGCGCCGTGCCGGTGCGGCTGGCACGGCTGCACCACGCGTCGTTCACGGACCGGCTGGTGGCGAAGTTCGCGTTGCCGGTCTCCGGATGGCGGGGAGCGCCGCAGTAGCGGTTGGTGGGGGCCGGCTTCGGTACGTCGGCGGGTTCGGGTGCGTGGGGGCTGGTCGCGCAGCTCTCCGCGCCCCTACGGTTCTCCACTCGCCGTGCGTCTGTACGGCACCGTGCCCCCTTCGTGACGTACCTCCACCCGCCCGGGTGACAGGGTGCCTCGCGCTTCTCCTGCCCTACCTCGTAAGGTCTTCTCCGTGCTGGAAGAAATGCGGATACGGTCACTCGGGGTCATCGACGACGCCGTCGTCGAGTTGTCGCCGGGGTTCACCGCCGTCACCGGTGAGACGGGTGCGGGCAAGACCATGGTGGTCACCAGCCTGGGGCTGCTGCTCGGTGGGCGGGCCGATCCCGCGCTCGTGCGGATCGGGTCCGAGAAGGCGGTCGTCGAGGGGCGGGTCACCGTGCCCGAGGGAGCCTCGGCGGCCGTACGGGCCGAGGAGGCCGGCGCCGAGCTGGACGAGGGTGCGCTGCTGATCAGCCGTACCGTTTCCGCCGAGGGACGCTCGCGGGCGCACCTGGGCGGGCGGAGCGTGCCCGTGGGGCTGCTCGCCGACCTCGCCGACGACCTGGTGGCCGTGCACGGGCAGACCGACCAGCAGGGGCTGCTGAAGCTGTCCCGGCAGCGGCAGGCCCTGGACCGGTACGCGGGCGACGGTGTCACCGTGCCGCTCACCAAGTACGGCGAGGCCTACCGGCGGCTGCGGGCCGTGGCGGTCGAGCTGGAGGAGATCGTCACGCGCGCGCGTGAGCGGGCCCAGGAGGCCGACATGCTCCGCTACGGGCTGGACGAGATCGCCGGTGTGGAGCCGCGGGCGGGCGAGGACGTGGAGCTCGCCGAGGAGGCCGAGCGGCTCGGGCACGCCGAGGCGCTGTCGTCCGCCGCGACGGCCGCGCACTCCGCGCTCGCGGGCAACCCCGAGGACCCCGAGGGCATCGACGCGACCACCCTCGTCGCGGGCGCCCACCGGGCCCTGGAGGCCGTACGGTCGCACGACCCGGCGCTCGCCGCGCTCACCGACCGGATCGGCGAGGTCGGGATCCTGCTGGGCGATGTGGCGGGCGAGCTGGCCGGGTACGCCGACGACCTGGACGCCGATCCGCTGCGGCTCGCGGCCGTGGAGGAGCGGCGCGCCGCGCTCACCGCGCTCACCCGCAAGTACGCCGGGCACGGTGACGGCATCGACGCGGTGCTGGCGTGGGCCGAGCGGGGCGCCGTGCGGCTCACCGAGCTCGACGGCGACGACGAGCGGATCGACGAGCTGACCGCCGAGCGGGACGCCCTGCGGACGGAACTGGGCGGTCTGGCCCAGGCCTTGACGGACGCGCGCACCGAGGCCGCCGAGCGGTTCGCGGCCGCCGTCACCGCCGAGCTGGGCTCCCTCGCGATGCCGCACGCGCGCGTGTCCTTCGCGATCCGGCAGACCGAGGACCCGGAGGGCGTGGAGGTCGGTGGCCGGGCGGTGGCCTACGGCCCGTCGGGCGCCGACGAGGTCGAGCTGCTCCTCGCCCCGCACCCCGGCGCCCCGCCCCGCCCCATCGCCAAGGGCGCGTCCGGCGGTGAGCTGTCCCGCGTGATGCTCGCCGTGGAGGTCGTCTTCGCGGGCACCGACCCGGTCCCGACGTACCTCTTCGACGAGGTCGACGCCGGCGTGGGCGGCAAGGCGGCGGTGGAGATCGGGCGGCGGCTGGCCAAGCTCGCCAAGTCGGCGCAGGTGGTCGTCGTCACCCACCTTCCCCAGGTCGCCGCCTTCGCCGACCGCCAGTTGCTGGTCGAGAAGACCAACGACGGCTCGGTCACCAGGTCCGGCGTGAAGGTCCTGGAGGGCGAGGAGCGGGTACGCGAGCTGTCCCGCATGCTGGCGGGCCAGGAGGACTCGGAGACGGCGCGGGCGCACGCCGAGGAACTGCTGGCGGCGGCGCGGGCGGACCGCTGACGCAGCGCCGACCGAGGGGCGGGGGCGGCGCGCCACCCGCCCCCGCGGCGTTCGCCGCCGCTCTCTCGGCAGGCCGGAAGCTGTCGGCCGCTTCCTCCGCGGCGGCGTTTTCGTCACCCTCCCGGGTGACACGGTTCGGCGCATTGCCCCGGCCCGCCTCGGTATGTGCCTTCTCGGAATACCCGGAACACCCTTGTGTGCTGGCATCCTTGAGGGGACGCGGTGTCCGGGGGAGGCGCGCGCGGCGGTGCCCTCGGCCCCGATACCTTCTGTACGTTCCCTCGTGACCGCCCCACGCCGAACCAGGAGCCCCGGCCGCGTGAGCCCCGTGAGCAGCAACGCACCGCACGGTCAGTCGGCGCTGCGCACCGTGCAGGTGCTCGGCGGCGGCAACGCCGGCAGCAGTGCGCACGTGCGTTCGCTGGCGGCGGGTCTCGTCGCGCGGGGCGTGCGGGTCACGGTGTGCGCCCCCGCCGAGGCTGATCGCGCCTACGGCTTCTCGGGCGTCGGAGCCGACCACGTGCACGTGCCACGCAGCAGTGACCCGGGGTCCGTGGCGGCGCTCCGCGCGGCCTGCACGGACGCCGACCTGGTGCACGCCCACGGCCTGCACGCCTCCTTTCGCGCGGCGCTGGCGCTGAGCGGCCGCAGCACTCCGCTCGTCGTCACCTGGCACAACCGCGCCCACGCCGAGGGCGCCCGCGGGCACCTGCTGCGGATGCTGGAGCGGCGGGTGGTGCGGGCGGCCGCCGTGGTGCTCGGCACCACCTCCGACCTGGTGGACCGGGCCCGCCGTACCGGTGCCCGGGACGCCCGGCTCGCCGCCGTGGCGCTGCCCGTCCCGCGGCAGCCCGTGGACCAGGACGAAGCGGAGCTGCTGCGGCCCAAGGTCCGTGCCGAACTCGGCGCCATGGGAAGGCCGTTGCTCATCGCCGTCGGCTCCCTCGACCGGCACCGCGGCTACGACCACCTGCTGGACGCGGCGCGTGCCTGGTGCCGGCTCGATCCCGTACCGCTCGTCGTGATCGCCGGCGAGGGCCCGCTGCGCCCCGCGCTGCAGCGGCGGATCGAGGACGAGGAGCTGCCCGTACGGCTGCTCGGGCGCCGCGACGACGTCTCCGAACTGCTCGCCGCCGCCGATCTGGCGCTGCTGCCGAGCAGTTGGGAGTCCCGTTCCGTCCTCGCCCAGGAGGCCCTGCACGCGCAGGTGCCGCTCGTCGCGACCGCCGTCGGCGGTGTCCCCGACCTGGTGGGGGACGCGGCCGAACTGGTCGCGTACGGCGACGCGCGGGCCCTCGCCGCCGCCGTCGTACGCCTCCTCGACGACCCCGAGCGCTGCGCGGAGCTGCGCGAGCGGGGTGCCCGGCAGGCGGCGAGCTGGCCCACGGAGGACGAGACCGTGGCCCAAGTGCTCAGCGTCTACGACGAGTTGACGCAGCCCCGGCCCCTGCCGTGAGGCCGCGCGGGCTTGGGACCGTGCCGCGTGGAGACCGTGCCGCGTGGAGACGTGCCGCGCTGAGACCGTGCGGCCCTAGGGGACGTGCCGGCGGGCCCGCAGTGCCAGGCTCAACGCCATGACGACCTGCGGGTCGTCGAGGTCCGTGCCCAGCAACTCCCCGATGCGGGCGAGGCGGTTGTAGAGGGTCTGCCGGTTGAGGTGGAGTTCACGGGCCGTCTCCGCCTTGCGGCCCGCGTGCGCCAGGTAGGTCTCCAGGGTGGGCAGCAGCGGCGGCCTGGAGCGGTGGTCGTGGTCGCGCAGCGGGCCGATCGCGCGGTCGACGAACGCCGCCAGGTCGGGGTGGTCGCGCAGCCGCCACAGCAGGAGGTCGATGTCGAGGCGGCGGGCGTCGAACCAGGGCCGGTCGGCGAGGCCCTCGGCGGCCGTCGCCGTCTCGGCCGCGTGCCGCAGGCCGGCCGACGCCGCCGCCCAGCCGCCGGCCGCGCCCACCACGACGACCGGGGGAGCGGCTCCCGGGCGCTGCATCCCGGCGCGTTCCACGCCCGCCCTGAGCGCCGCCGCGACCCGGTCCGCGACCGTCGGCCGCTCCGCCTCCGAGCGCAGGCCGAGGAGCAGCGGTACGCGGCCCTCGACCGGCCGTACGCCGAGCAGGACGGGCACGCCCACGGCGGCCAGCTCCTCACCCACCGCGCGGGCCAGCACCGCCCAGCCGCCGCCGGGCGACCCGGGGGACAGGGAGTCGCCGACCCGCATGACCACCGGCAGCAGCGGGCTGCCGCCGGGCTTGAAGCCGAGGACCCGGGCCTGCGCCGGGGCGTCCTCGGCGCTGATGCGGCCCTCGGCGAGGTCGGTCAGGAAGTCGCCGCGCCCGCGCGCCGCCAGCTCCTCCTCCTGGCGGGCCTGCATCAGGACGACGGCGAGGATGCCGGCGGCGCGTTCGGCGGCGATGCGGTGCACCGGCGCGAGCGGCCCGCGAACGGGGGGCAGCACCAGCCGGGCCCGGACCGAGCCCGCGCCCGGCCCACCGCCGGGCACGTCCACCAGCACCACCCCGGTCGGCGGCGCGTCCTTGTGCTGGCCGCGCAGCCCCTCCCACACCTGGAGCGGATCGGCTCCCGCGGGCCCGGAACCGGCGGCGTACAGGAGCCGGCCGTCGGCGGCCTCCAGGAACACCGGATTGCCGCCGAAGTCGGCCAGGATGGCCAGCACCTGGGGGACCCCGCCGCCGCCCAGCAGGGCCTCGGTGCAGCGGCGGTGCACCTCCTCGGCGCGCTGGAGGAGCGTGTAGTGGTGGTTGACGATCTCGGTGTGGATCTCCTCCGTCACCGTCACGAACGGCACCTCGCGGTGCAGCACGACCAGCGGCAGCCCGGTCGCCCTCGCGGTGTCGACGAGCGTGGCCGGCAGCCGGGAGAACCGCGCGCCCAGCTCCACCACCAGGGCGGCGATGCCCCGCTCGGCGAGCGTGCGCACGAACGCCCGCTGCTCGGCGGGGCGGGTGCCCAGGCCGTAGCCGGTGGTCAGCAGAAGTTCGCCGCCCTTCAGCAGCGAGGCGATGTTCGGCACCTCGCCCGCGTGCACCCAGCGCACGGTGCGGTTCAGCCGGTCGGCGCCCGCCAGGATCTCCGGCAGCCCGCTGCGCAGCGCGGGCAGCTCCAGCGCCCGCTGCACGGTGATCCCGGCGCCCTGGTCGTCGGGCCCGCTGCCCCTACCGCTGTCCATGGAGCGGACGCTACCTGGGAGGACGCCTCCACGGCACCTTCCGCCGGAACGGGCACTGTCTGCCGGAACGGGCGCCTTTCGCCGCAACGGGGACCGCCCCGGCCGACGCCGTTCGCCCGTCCCGCCCGGCGGCTATCCCCCGTACGCCCCCGAAGCCGTGAGGCGCAGCGCCGTGTCGATCAGCGGCACGTGACTGAACGCCTGCGGGAAGTTACCCACCTGCCGCTTCAGCCGCGGGTCCCACTCCTCCGCGAGCAGCCCGAGGTCGTTGCGCAGCGCGAGCAGCTTCTCGAACAGCTTGCGGGCCTCGTCGACCCGGCCGATCATCGCGAGGTCGTCGGCCATCCAGAACGAGCAGGCCAGGAAGGCCCCCTCGTCGCCGGGCAGGCCGTCGACGCCCTCCTCGCCGCCCGAGGTCGGGTAGCGCAGGATGAAGCCGTCCGAGGTGGACAGCTCCCGCTGGATCGCCTCGATGGTGCCGATGACCCGCTTGTCGTCCGGGGGCAGGAACCCCATCTGGGGGATCAGCAGCAGCGAGGCGTCCAGCTCCTGGGAGCCGTACGACTGCGTGAAGGTGTTGCGCTCCTTGTCGTAGCCCCGCTCGCAGACGTCCCGGTGGATGTCGTCGCGCAGTTCCTTCCAGCGCTCCAGCGGGCCGTCCGCGTCCCCGGACTCGATCAGCTTGATGGTGCGGTCCACGGCGACCCAGGCCATCACCTTGGAGTGCACGAAGTGCCGGCGCGGCCCGCGCACCTCCCAGATGCCCTCGTCCGGCTCGTCCCAGTGGTCCTCCAGGTAGCGGATGAGCTTGAGCTGGAGGAGGGAGGCGTAGTCGTTGCGGGCGAGACCGGTCATGTGGGCCAGGTGCAGGGCCTCGGTGACCTCGCCGTACACGTCCAGCTGGAGCTGGTGCGCGGCGCCGTTGCCGACCCGGACCGGGGCGGAGTGCTCGTAGCCGGGCAGCCAGTCCAGCTCGGCCTCGCCGAGCTCGCGCTCGCCCGCGATGCCGTACATGATCTGCAGGTTCTCGGGGTCGCCGGCGACCGCGCGCAGCAGCCACTCGCGCCAGGCACGGGCCTCCTCGCGGTAGCCGGTGCGCAGCAGCGAGGACAGGGTGATGGCCGCGTCGCGGAGCCAGGTGTAGCGGTAGTCCCAGTTGCGGACGCCGCCGATGTCCTCCGGCAGGGAGGTGGTCGGCGCGGCGACGATGCCGCCGGTGGGCGCGTAGGTGAGGGCCTTCAGGGTGATCAGCGAGCGGATCACGGCCTCGCGGTACGGGCCGTGGTACGTGCAGTGCTCGACCCACTCCCGCCAGAAGTCTTCCGTCGCCTGCAGCGACTGCTCCGGCTCCGGCAGCGCGGGCGGCTGCTTGTGCGAGGGCTCCCAGGAGATCGTGAACGCGATCCGGTCGCCCGGGGCCACCGTGAAGTCCGCGTACGTGGTCAGCGCCTTGCCGTAGGTCTCCGCCGAGGTGTCGAACCACACCGAGTCGGGGCCCGCGACGGCCACCGTACGGCCGTCGTGCTTGTGCACCCAGGGGACGACCCGGCCGTAGGAGAACCGCATGCGCAGCACCGAGCGCATCGGCACCCGGCCGGTGACGCCCTCGACGATGCGGATCAGCTGGGGCGCGCCGTCACGCGGGGGCATGAAGTCGGTGACCCGGACGGTGCCGCGCGGGGTGTCCCACTCGGACTCCAGGATCAGCGAGTCGCCGCGGTAGGTGCGGCGCGCCGCGGTCGGCGGCTGGGAGTCGGCCGCGTGCGCCGGGCCGAGCCGCCAGAAACCGTGTTCCTCGGTGCCGAGCAGACCGGCGAAGATGGCATGCGAGTCGAAGCGGGGCAGGCACAGCCAGTCGACTGTGCCGTCCCGGCAGACCAGGGCAGCGGTCTGCATGTCTCCGATGAGTGCGTAGTCTTCGATGCGCCCGGCCACGTGCAACTCCAGTCGAACGGCCACGTCACCCCCCCAGGCAAAGAGGGGGCTGTCGCTAGTGCGGTCAAGGGGGGTTGTTGTTGTGCGTCGTTGAGCGGTGAAGCAAAGCAGCCCGCCGTGCCCTGAGGCAAAACGACAGTCATAGCTCAACGAACTGCCAAGCTCTCGTTGTTCCGGGAGTACGGGCGGGGGTGTGCCGTGTTTTCCGGCCGGGCTCGGCAGCGAGTGTCCGAGCAGGATACGACGCACGTAGATGATCTGCGTGCCGCTCCGGGCAACCCGTGTGGGCCGAACGGGTGAGCCCTGGGTGAAAAGCCGGTAAGGGAGGTCCCGTGTCCGTGCCGACGTGTGTACGGAGCGTGGCCGGAAGCCATCTCTCCGCGGCGCTGATACCCTGGTAGCCCGTGGACCGGTGGGCGTGAATCCCCCGAACCGCAGCGACGGCACCACCCCCGGAAACGCCCGGACGGCAGCCGTACCGCATGACAGACCGCGACCACGGGAGCCCCCTCTTGGCCATGCCGCCGAAATCTACGACGACCAAGCACATCTTCGTCACCGGGGGTGTCGCCTCCTCGCTCGGCAAGGGCCTGACGGCCTCCAGCCTGGGCATGCTGCTCAAGGCCCGGGGCCTGCGCGTCGTGATGCAGAAGCTCGACCCGTACCTGAACGTCGACCCGGGCACGATGAACCCCTTCCAGCACGGTGAGGTGTTCGTCACCAACGACGGTGCCGAGACCGACCTGGACATCGGCCACTACGAGCGTTTCCTTGACCGCGACCTGGACGGCTCCGCCAACGTCACCACGGGTCAGGTCTACTCGACGGTGATCGCCAAGGAGCGGCGTGGCGAGTACCTGGGCGACACGGTCCAGGTCATCCCGCACATCACCAACGAGATCAAGCACCGCATCCGCCGCATGGCCACCGACGAGGTCGACGTGGTCATCACCGAGGTCGGCGGCACGGTCGGCGACATCGAGTCCCTGCCGTTCCTGGAGACCGTCCGCCAGGTCCGGCACGAGGTCGGCCGGGACAACGTCTTCGTGGTGCACATCTCGCTCCTGCCGTACATCGGCCCGTCCGGTGAGCTGAAGACCAAACCCACCCAGCACTCCGTGGCCGCCCTGCGGAACATCGGCATCCAGCCCGACGCGATCGTGCTGCGCTGCGACCGCGAGGTGCCCACCGCCATCAAGCGCAAGATCTCGCTGATGTGCGACGTCGACGAGGCCGCGGTCGTCGCCTGCCCGGACGCCCGCTCGATCTACGACATCCCGAAGACCGTGCACGGCGAGGGCCTGGACGCCTACGTCGTCCGCAAGCTGGACCTGCCGTTCCGGGACGTGGACTGGCGGACCTGGGACGACCTGCTCGACCGCGTCCACAACCCCGACCACGAGATCACCCTCGCGCTGGTCGGCAAGTACATCGACCTGCCCGACGCCTACCTCTCGGTCACCGAGGCGCTGCGCGCCGGCGGCTTCGCCAACAAGGCCCGCGTGAAGATCAAGTGGGTGACGTCGGACGACTGCAAGACCCAGGCGGGCGCCGCCGCGCAGCTCGCCGACGTCGACGGCATCTGCATCCCCGGCGGCTTCGGCGACCGCGGCGTGCTCGGCAAGGTCGGCGCCATCCGCTACGCCCGCGAGAACCGGATCCCGCTGCTCGGCCTCTGCCTGGGCCTGCAGTGCATCGTGATCGAGGCCGCCCGCAACCTGGCCGGCATCCCGGACGCCAACTCCACCGAGTTCGACTCCGCCACCGGCCACCCGGTCATCTCCACCATGGCCGAGCAGCTCGACATCGTGGCCGGCGAGGGCGACATGGGCGGCACCATGCGCCTCGGCATGTACCCGGCCAAGCTGGCCGAAGGCTCGATCGTGCGCGAGGTGTACGACGGCAAGGAGTACGTCGAGGAGCGCCACCGGCACCGCTACGAGGTGAACAACGCCTACCGCGCGGAGCTGGAGAAGAAGGCCGCCCTGCAGTTCTCCGGCACCTCCCCGGACGGCAAGCTCGTCGAGTACGTCGAGTACCCGCGCGACGTCCACCCCTACCTGGTCGCCACCCAGGCCCACCCGGAGCTGCGCTCGCGTCCGACCCGCCCGCACCCGCTCTTCGCGGGCCTGGTGAAGGCCGCGGTCGCCCGTCAGCAGGGCGCCGTCGAGCAGGAGAATGCGAAGTAACACACCGGTTGTACGGTGGCCGGGGTGCATACCTTCAAAGGTGCGCACCCCGGTTTTCTCCTCTGCACGTGGAAGGCGGCACGGCATGACGATCAAGGACACCCCCGAGGAGTGGGAGATCCGGGCGACGGAGACCCCCTTCGTGGGCAACAAGACCTCGGTCCGCACGGACGAGGTGGTCATGCCCGACGGTTCGGTGGTACGGCGCGACTACCAGGTCCACCCCGGCTCGGTCGCCGTCCTGGCCCTCGACGGGGAGGACCGGGTCCTGCTCATCCGCCAGTACCGGCACCCGGTACGGCAGAAGCTCTGGGAGATCCCGGCCGGCCTGCTCGACATCCCCGGCGAGAACCCGCTGCACGCCGCCCAGCGCGAGCTGTACGAGGAGGCGCACGTCAAGGCGGAGGACTGGCGGGTGCTGACCGACCTGTACACCACCCCCGGCGGCTGCGACGAGGCGGTGCGGATCTTCCTCGCCCGGGACCTGGCCGAGGCCGAGGGGGAGCGGTTCGAGACCGAGCACGAGGAGATCGACCTGGAGTACGCGCGCGTGCCGGTCGACGAGCTGGTCCGCCTGGTCCTCGCCGGCGACCTGCACAACAACTGCCTGGTGACGGGTGTGCTGTCGCTGGTCGCCGCCCGCACCGGCGACGGCCTCGACGCGCTGCGCCCGGCGGACGCGCCCTGGCCGGCCCGCCCCTTCGAGTCCTGAGCCCACCCTCCGGGAGCGCCGGTGTGACCATCGCCTGATCCGATCGGGCGATGCGCCCGCCACGCTCTGCCGGGAACGTCCGCGCACGTGAACTAGGCTCGACGCGATTGAGCCGAAACGCCCGAACCGGAGCCCCGGCGGGCCTGCGTGTGCGGTGGGACGGGAGTGTGGCCCGTGACGGATCAGGCGGTGGACACAGGCGGCGTGCGGCGGTCGGCGCCCGCGGCCACGGACGACCGGTTCCTGGGCCGCACAAGGGAGTTGAAGGAACTGCGCGCCGACATCGAGCGCGCGGGCCTGGACACCATCGCCGGCCGCAAGGCTCCCCGTGCCCGGGTCCTGCTGATCGCCGGCCGACCCGGATCCGGACGCACCGCCCTCGCCACGGAACTCGTCCGGCAGGTCGCCGCCGGCTACCCCGACGGGGTGCTGCGCGCCCGCCTCACCGATCCCGACGGCACCGCGGTCCCCGTCGAGCGCACCGCCCGCGACCTCCTCACCGCCCTGCGGCTGCCCACCCCGCCCGGCGCCGCCGCCGACGACCTCACCCACGCCCTGCGCACCGCCCTCACGGGGCGCCGGATGCTGCTGCTCCTCGACGACGCGCCCGGCGCCGAAGAGGTCGACGTCCTGCTCCCCGACAGCCCGGACTGCCTGGCCGTCGCCGTCTCCGGCGGCCCGCTCACCGGGATCTCGGACGTCCGCCCCTGCACCCTGGGCGGTCTCGACACCAAGTCGGCCGTGGAACTGCTCAGCCGGTACACCGGCGCGGTCCGCATCACCGTCGACCCCCGGTCCGCCGAGTCGCTGGTCGAGGCCTGCCAGGCGCAGCCCGCCGCGCTCGTCCTGGCCGGCGGCTGGCTCGCCGCCCGCCCCCAGGCGGCCGTCTCCGACCTCGCCAAACGGCTGCACGCGGAGCCGGACGAGGGCACCGCGCTGGCCCGGGTCCTCCGGTTCGTGCACGACCAGCTGCCGGACCGGTCCGCGCGGATACTGCGCCTGCTGTGCCTGGCCCCGGCCGGTCTGGCCGACCCGCACACCGCCTCCGCCCTGGCCGGCTGCTCGGTCGACACCGCCCGCAGCACCCTGGACGAGCTGGCCCGGCACGGCCTGCTGCACCCGGTCGGCTCCGCGCTGCCCCAGTACGAGGTCCCCGGCTGCCTGCACCCGCTCCTCCTGGTGCTGGCCGAGAGCCAGGAGCGGGCCGGCGAACTCCAGCTGGCCCGCGCCCGGATGCTGGAGCGCACGGTACGGCTGCTGCAGTCCTGCCGGGCGATCACCGAGACCGACAACCCGCAGGCCCGCGAGAAGCTCCAGGCGCTCCCACCCGAGCTGCGCTTCCCCACCCCCCGGGCGGCCGCCGACTGGCTGCGCGTCCGGCGCCCGGCCCTGCTGGCCGCCGCCCGCGCGGCGGTCGCCGACGGCGAGCTCGACACACTGGCCCGCCGTCTGATGGCGCAGCTGGTCAAGGCCATGGTGGCGCACCTCGGCACCCAGGCCGCCGCCCCCGACCTGTACGGCATCCACGGGTTGGTCCTCGACGTCGCCCGGCGCCGGGACCTGCCCCGCGAGCAGGCCGCCGCGCTGCTGAACCTCGGCGACCTGGACGCGCAGACCGGGCGGACTGCGGACGCACTGGTGCGATATCGGTCAGCTCTGGACGCCGGACGCAGAGCAAATGACCCGTACGCGACCGGTCGCGCAATGGAATCCGTAGGTGGCACCTATCTGGAGCGGGGGGACTACGACCGGGCCGCCGACTGGTTCGGCCGCGCCCTCGCCGAGCGCCTGGCCCGCGGCGAGCGTGCCGAGGCGGCCCGGCTCTACGGCCGTATCGCCGGTGCGCACACCTACGCGGGCCGCTACGGCGAGGCGCTCCGGGCGTGGCGGGCGGCCGTTTCCGGCCACCGCAAGAACGGTGACGTGCCCGCGCAGGCAAGGGCGTTGAGCGAGCTGGCCCGGGTCCAGGAGTACGCGGGACGGCCCGAGGAGTCGCTGCGCACCTGCCAGGAGGCGGTGGAGTGGGCGCGCCGCGCCGAGGACATCCGGCTGCAGGCCGCGCTCCAGCTGCGGCTCGCCGACACGCTGGAGCGGCTCGGCGACTCCACCGCCGCGAGCCTGCACCGCTCGGCCGCCGAGCGCATGCTGGGGGAGGAGCCGCCGGACCTCTTCGGGCCTCCGGACCTGGACTCCGACCCGGAACACGGCGCTAACGCCTACGAAATCCGTAGTGCTTCCGGCGAAGATTGATGCAATGAAAGGCTAGACAGCCGGAACGCCTTCATTAAACTGGCTCTGCCGCCGGTTCTTCCGCGGTGTCTCCTGGTATGCCGCCGCGTGCCGGGTATGTGCATCTATGCCCCCACATCCTCTGAGCCAAGGACCGTGATCGACGTGAAGGTCGGCATCCCCCGCGAGGTCAAGAACAACGAGTTCCGGGTGGCCATCACCCCGGCCGGTGTGCACGAGCTGGTGCGCCACGGCCACCAGGTCGTCGTCGAGCGCGGTGCGGGCCTCGGCTCGTCGATCCCGGACGACGAGTACACCGCCGCCGGCGCCACGATCCTGGACACCGCCGACGAGGTGTGGGCCACCGCCGACCTGCTGCTGAAGGTCAAGGAGCCGATCGCGGAGGAGTACCACCGTCTCCGCAAGGACCAGACCCTCTTCACCTACCTGCACCTGGCCGCCTCCAAGGAGTGCACGGACGCCCTCCTGGAGTCCGGCACCACGGCGATCGCCTACGAGACCGTCGAGCTGCCCAGCCGCGCGCTCCCGCTGCTCGCGCCCATGTCCGAGGTCGCGGGCCGGCTCGCCCCGCAGGTCGGCGCCTACCACCTGATGCGCGCCGCGGGCGGCCGCGGCGTCCTGCCCGGCGGCGTCCCGGGCGTGCTGCCCGCGAAGGCCGTCGTCATCGGCGGCGGCGTCTCCGGCTGGAACGCCGTGCAGATCGCCATCGGCATGGGCTTCGACGTGACCCTGCTCGACCGCGACATCAACAAGCTGCGCGAGGCCGACCGGATCTTCGGCACCAAGGTCAAGGCCGTCATGTCCAACGCCTTCGAGCTGGAGAAGGCCTGCCTGGAGGCCGACCTCGTGGTCGGCGCGGTGCTCATCCCGGGCGCCAAGGCCCCGAAGCTCGTCACCAACGAGCTGGTCTCCCGCATGAAGCCGGGAAGTGTCCTTGTCGACATCGCGATCGACCAGGGCGGCTGCTTCGAGGACTCCCGTCCCACCACGCACGCCGAGCCGACCTTCAAGGTCCACGAGTCGGTCTTCTACTGCGTCGCCAACATGCCCGGCGCGGTGCCCAACACCTCCACCTACGCGCTCACCAACGCCACGCTGCCGTACATCGTCTCGCTCGCGGACAACGGCTGGGCCGAGGCGCTGCGCCGCGACGCCGCGCTCGCCAAGGGCCTCAACACGCATGACGGCAAGGTCGTCTACAAGGAGGTCGCCGAGGCGCACGGCCTGGAGCACGTGGACCTCGACACGCTCATCGGCTGAGCCGGCCCGGACCGGCAAGTCACCTTTTCGTAAAGGCGATACGTCAACAAGCCGCGTCAATCGCGCACATCCGGCCGGACCTTGCCCGACAAGGTCCGGCCGGATGTGTGTATGGTCACTTTGCGACTTGCGGTCAACTCGCCTCGAACGTAACCCTTCGACCGATTCGCACACCGGTGAAACCTGCTGTGCGACGGCCGTACGCCCTTGACAGCGGGATGTTTCATTGCCGACACATCCTGCCGGGTCCGGCGGATTGTGTTGCTGCGAACGCCCGACACGCCATAGAGTCGCCAACCGTCGGCATAGTGCCACGCTGACCTGTCTAGAAGTTTCCTGGTCACCAAGGAGGTAAGACGACTTGTGAATGAGTCGACATTTTCTCCCGGGGGTGGTCAACCAGGAATGCCGGTACGGGACCAGGGTTCCGCGGGGTTCGAGGCTGTCGGCTCCGTCGCGGTGCGTACCTTCGCAGCAGCCCGGAGTCCGCTGACCACGCGGACAGCACACCAGAGCATGGATGGCCATCACGTGAACGCCATGGCCGGCGACGGAAGTGGCGCGCCCCACAACCAATTCGCCGACTACGACGAACTGCCCGAGGGGCACTTCTACGACCCCGACGCCGAGTACGAGCCCGATCCGGAGTACGCGGCCACGCTCGCGCCCGACGCGGCCCGCCAGCGCCGCGAGCGCGTCGGCCCGACCGGGCGCCCGCTCCCGTACTTCCCGATCCCGGGCCCGGTGACCAGTCACGGCCCCGCGACGATCATCGCGATGTGCAACCAGAAGGGCGGCGTCGGCAAGACCACGTCGACCATCAACCTGGGTGCCGCGCTGGCGGAGTACGGCCGCCGGGTGCTGCTCGTGGACTTCGACCCGCAGGGCGCGCTGTCGGTGGGTCTCGGCGTCAACCCGATGGAGCTCGACCTCACCGTCTACAACCTGCTCATGGAGCGGGGCATGGCGGCCGACGAGGTCCTCCTGAAGACCGCGGTCCCCAACATGGACCTGCTGCCCTCGAACATCGACCTGTCGGCCGCCGAGGTCCAGCTGGTCTCCGAGGTGGCCCGCGAGTCCACGCTGCAGCGCGCCCTGAAGCCGCTGCTGCCCGACTACGACTACATCGTGATCGACTGTCAGCCCTCGCTCGGCCTGCTCACGGTCAACGCGCTGACGGCCGCTCACAAGGTGATCGTGCCCCTGGAGTGCGAGTTCTTCGCCCTGCGCGGTGTCGCCCTGCTGACCGAGACCATCGAGAAGGTCCAGGAGCGGCTCAACCCGGAGCTGGAGCTCGACGGCATCCTCGCCACGATGTACGACTCGCGCACGGTCCACAGCCGTGAGGTGCTGGCCCGTGTGGTCGAGGCGTTCGACGACCACGTCTACCACACGGTCATCGGCCGCACGGTCCGCTTCCCGGAGACCACGGTCGCCGGTGAGCCGATCACCACGTACGCCTCCAACTCCGTCGGTGCCGCCGCCTATCGCCAGCTCGCCAGGGAGGTGCTCGCCCGGTGTCACGCCGAGTGAGTCTGCCCGGCGCCGACGAACTGTTCCGTACGACCGGGGGGATGGCGTTGCAGCCGTCCACACCCAGGCGCCCGGTCAACGGCGAGGCCCGGGTGCCGGCTCCCGCGGGGGAGAGCGACGAGACGGCGGCAGCGGCAGCCGAGGACGCACCCCAGTCGGTGCCCGTGCAGGGCGGCGACGGGGAGGGCGCGGAGCACGTGGCGGCGGACGCCGAGCCGGCCGACGCCGGGGAGTCCCGCAACCACGCGGCGTCGACCACGATCGCGGCCGCCGGGCCGCGCCGGCCGGGACCGCAGGAAGGTTCTGGCACCGACGCCCAGCCGCGCAAGCGCGGGGGCAGGGCGCCCGCCCGTCGGCCCAGCGGGCGGGAGCGGCACGACGAGAAGATCACCGTGTACGTCTCCGCCGAGGAGCTGATGGACCTGGAGCACGCCCGTCTCGTGCTCCGGGGCGAGCACGGGCTGGCCGTGGACCGGGGCCGGATCGTCCGCGAGGCGGTCGCCGTGGTCCTGGCGGATCTGGAGTCCCGCGGGGACGCGAGCATCCTCGTACGACGGCTGCGGGGTCGGTAGTCGGCCGAGTGGGCGGTAAGCGGTAGCCTGCGACGGCTATGACCTCGAACGACGTTCCCGCCACCGGCCCCGGCGCCGGCCGCAGGCGTGCGCTGGGGAGGGGACCGGAGGTCGCGCCTCCGGCGCCGGAAGCGGTGCCGTTCGTGGACGGCGGGTCGTCGGCTGAGGTTGTGGGTCCGGCTGAGGCCGGTGGGGCGTTGTGCCCACCCTCCCCCACTCTCGACTTCGCTCGAGCGGGGGGACCCCCATCGCCCAGCGGAACGCCTGCCCACAACGCTGGCGAGCCGCAGGAGGAACCCGGACCTCCAGAACCCGAGGAACAGCGCGACGGCGTCTTCAAGGTGCGGCTCGCCAACTTCGAGGGCCCTTTCGATCTGCTCCTCCAGCTGATCTCCAAGCACAAGCTGGACGTCACCGAGGTCGCGCTGTCCAAGGTGACCGACGAGTTCATGGCGCACATCCGGGCCATGGGGCCGGACTGGGACCTGGACCAGACGACCGAGTTCCTGGTCGTCGCCGCCACGCTGCTCGACCTGAAGGCCGCCCGGCTGCTGCCGGCCGCCGAGGTCGAGGACGAGGCCGACCTGGCGCTGCTGGAGGCGCGGGACCTGCTGTTCGCGCGGCTGCTGCAGTACCGGGCGTACAAACAGATCGCCGACATCTTCAACCGGCGCCTGGACGACGAGGCCCGCCGCTGGCCCCGTACGGTCGGCCTGGAGCCGCATCTCGCCGAGCTCCTGCCCGAGGTCGTCATCAGCATCGGGGCCGAGGGGTTCGCCAGGCTCGCGGTCAAGGCGATGCAGCCCAAGCCCAAGCCGCAGGTGTACGTCGACCACATCCACGCCCCGCTGGTCAGCGTGCAGGAGCAGGCGGGGATCGTGGTGGCGCGGCTGCGGGAGCTGGGGGAGGCCAGCTTCCGGGTGCTCGTCGAGGACACCGACAGCACGCTCACCGTCGTGGCCCGTTTCCTGGCACTCCTGGAGCTGTACCGGGAGAAGGCCGTCGCCCTCGACCAGGAGACCGCCCTCGGGGATCTGATCGTGCGGTGGACCGGCGGGGAGGCGGGGACCCAGCCGACGGTGACCGACGAGTTCGACCGGCCGCCCGAGCCGCCCAAGGAGGAGAAGGCGTGAGTGAGGAGACCGCGGAGCTGCCGGCGGGGCTGCGGCCCGTCGCCGAACTCGACCTGAAGTCGGCTCTGGAGGCCGTCCTGATGGTCGTGGACGAGCCGGCCACCGTCGAGCACCTGTCGAGGCTCCTGGAGCGGCCGAGGCAGACGATCACGAAGGCGCTGCGGGCGCTGGCCGACGAGTACACCGCGCAGGGCCGCGGCTTCGAGCTGCGGTTCGTCGCGGGCGGCTGGCGCTTCTACACGCGCGCCGAGTACGCGCCGGCCGTCGAGCGGCTGGTCCTGGAGGGCCAGACGGCCCGGCTGACCCAGGCCGCCCTGGAGACCCTCGCGGTCGTCGCGTACCGCCAGCCGGTGAGCCGCAGCCGGGTCTCGGTCGTCCGCGGGGTCAACTGCGACGGTGTGATGCGCACCCTGCTCCAGCGCGGTCTGGTCGAGGAGGCGGGCGCGGAACCCGAAACAGGTGCGATCCTGTACAGGACGACGAACTACTTCCTGGAGCGGATGGGCCTGCGCGGCCTGGACGAGCTCCCGGAGCTCGCGCCCTTCCTCCCGGAGGCCGAGGCGATCGAGGCCGAGACCCAGGAAGGCGTGCCGTCGTTCGATCCGGACGCTCCGGATTCCGAGGACGCAGACGACAAGACGGAACTTTGATGCGAAGCAGCAGCGGCAGGAACAGCAGCGGAAACAACGGCGGGAGCCGTGGTGGCAACAGCGGCGGCCGCGGCGGGAGCAGCGGTGGACGCGGTAACTACCGCGGCGCCGGGAACGCCCGCGACGACAAGCAGGGCGCCGGCCGGCCGAAGAAGCCGCGCCCGGAGGAGCGGCGCTACGACGTGGGCCCCGGCGCCACCCAGGACGGACCGAAGTCCGGCCGGGGCGCCTCGGCGCGCGGCGGAGCCAAGGGCGGCCCCAGGCAGGGCCAGGGCACCGGGCGCGGCCGTACGGCTCCGGCGAGCTCCCGTGAGTACGACGCCCGCGCCGAGGAGCGCAACCGCGAGCGGTACGCGGGCAAGAAGGACGTGAAGCTCCCCAAGACCTTCCCGGGCGCCGAGCAGGAGGGCGAGCGGCTGCAGAAGGTCCTCGCCCGCGCCGGCTACGGCTCCCGGCGTGCCTGTGAGGAGCTGATCGAGCAGGCCAGGGTCGAGGTCAACGGCGAGATCGTCCTGGAGCAGGGCAAGCGCGTCGACCCGGAGAAGGACGAGGTACGCGTCGACGGACTGACCGTCGCCACGCAGTCCTACCAGTTCTTCTCGCTGAACAAGCCGGCCGGTGTCGTCTCCACCATGGAGGACCCGGACGGGCGGCAGTGCCTCGGCGACTACGTCACCAACCGGGAGACCCGGCTCTTCCACGTGGGACGCCTGGACACCGAGACCGAGGGTGTCATCCTGCTCACCAACCACGGCGAGCTGGCGCACCGGCTGACCCACCCCAAGTACGGCGTGAAGAAGACCTACCTCGCGCACATCGTCGGCCCGATCCCGCGCGACCTGGGCAAGAAGCTCAAGGACGGCATCCAGCTGGAGGACGGGTACGCCCGCGCCGACCACTTCCGGGTCGTCGAGCAGACCGGCAAGAACTACCTCGTCGAGGTCACCCTGCACGAGGGCCGCAAGCACATCGTGCGGCGCATGCTGGCGGAGGCCGGGTTCCCGGTCGACAAGCTGGTGCGGGTCGCCTTCGGGCCGATCACCCTCGGCGACCAGAAGTCGGGCTGGCTGCGCCGGCTGTCCAACACCGAGGTCGGGATGCTCATGAAGGAAGTCGACCTCTAGAGCTCTCCTGGGCCCGCGAAACCCCCGTGAAGGGGCCTGCGCGGCTCTGCGGCGGCCGGTTCCGGGTGCTCCGGGACCGGCCGCCGCCATGTCCGCGCACGGGGCTCCGGCGGCCACTGAGGGCTCGCGCGGTGGGGTAGGGGGCACCCCGGGGGTTGCCCGGCACCCCGAAGGCTCTTTATAGTCGTGCCGACTATTAGTGATTCCGATCATCGAGGGGGGTGGACGGGCGCATGCAGGGCTACGACAAGTACGCCTTCGAACCCTTCGCCGTCACCGTCGACCTCGCCGTCCTCACCCTCCGCGCCGGCGCCCTGCACGTGCTGCTCGTCGAGCGCGGGCAGGAGCCGTACGCCGGACAGTGGGCGCTCCCCGGCGGCTTCCTGCTGCCGCGGGAGTCGGCCGAGACGGCGGCCCGGCGGGAACTCGCCGAGGAGACCGGACTGTCGGACGTGTCCGGACTGCACCTGGAGCAGCTGCGGACCTACAGCGAGCCGGACCGCGACCCGAGGATGCGGGTCGTCTCCGTCGCCTTCACCGCGCTGCTGCCCGACGCCCCCGAACCGCACGGCGGCGGCGACGCGGCCCAGGCGCGCTGGCTGCCGTACGACCCGGGCCGGCCGCTCGCCTTCGACCACGAGCGGATCCTGGCCGACGCCCACGAACGGGTCGGCGCCAAGCTGGAGTACAGCTGCCTCGCCACCGCCTTCTGCCCGCCCGAGTTCACCCTCGGCGAGCTGCAGCACGTCTACGAGACCGTGTGGGGCGTCGCGCTGGACCGCCCCAACTTCCGCCGCAAGGTGCTCGCCACCCCCGGCTTCGTCGAACCCGTCCCGGGCGCCGCCCGGCTGACCGGCGGCCGCGGCAAACCGGCCGCCCTCCACCGCGCGGGCACCGCCACCGCGCTGCATCCGCCCCTGCTCCGCCCGTCCCGGGAAGGACGCCCCGCATGACCACGAACATCGGCGACAAACGCGCCGCCACCGGCTCCCTGATCGGCCTCGCCCTCGGTGACGCGCTCGGCTTCCCCACCGAGTTCAACGATGTGCCCTCGATCCTCGCCAAGTTCGGGCCGTGGCGGGAGATGGGGCTGTTGCGGCCGGCCGTCGTCTCGGACGACACCCAGATGACCCTCGCCGTGGGGCATGCGATGCGCACCGCCATGGACCGCGGAGTGCTCGCGCCCGAGCGGCTGGAACGGCCGCTGCGCGAGGAGTTCGTGAACTGGTACCAGTCGCCCGAGAACAACCGGGCGCCCGGACGGACCTGCTTGCGCGCCTGCAACCTCCTGAAGGACGAGGGCCGGGCCTGGCAGGACGCCAGTCAGATCGACTCCAAGGGCTGCGGCGCCAACATGCGGGTCGCCCCCGTCGGGCTCGCGCCCGGGCTGAGCGACGAACAGCGCGCCGGGGCCGCCCAGTTGCAGGCCGGGCTCACCCACGGCCACCCCACCGCCCTGGCCGCCTCCGACCTCACCGCGCACGCCGTGCACCTGCTCGCGCAGGGGGCCGAACCGGACGGACTCGTCGGGCAGTTGCGGTCGTACGCCCGCGAGAACCGCGGCCGCTACCACCACACCTGGCTCGGCGACCTGTGGACGCGCAGCCAGGACGCGACACCCGAGGACTTCGTCGCGCGCGGCTGGGACGAGTGCCTGGAGATCCTCGACCGGCTCCAGGAGGCCGTGCGGACCGCCTCGCCGGAGGCCGACCCGTGCCTGGCCACCGGCGCCGGCTGGATCGCCGAGGAGGCCCTGGCGACCGGGCTGCTCTGCTTCCTGCTCTTCCCCGGCGAGCCGCTGCTCGCGCTGCGCCGGGCCGCCTGTTCCTCCGGCGACTCCGACTCGATCGCCTGCCTGACCGGGGCCTTCGCGGGCGCCCGGCTGGGCGCGGAGGCCTGGCCGACGGAGTGGGCCGACCGGATCGAGTACGGGGGCGACCTGCTGACCCTGGGTGCGCTCTGGGACGCTTGAGCGCATGATCGACGACCTTGATCCGGACCTCGACCTGGCGCCCGTCGTCGCCGAACAGCCCGACCCCCTGCTGTTCGCGACCGTCTCCGGCGCGCACCTGTACGGCTTCCCGTCCCGGGACTCCGACCTGGACCTGCGAGGCGTCCACCTCTTGCCCGCCGCCGACCTGGTCGGGCTGCGTGAACCGGAGGAGACCCGCTCGAAGACCTGGGTGCACTACGGCGTCGAGATGGATCTCGTCACCCACGACCTGCGCAAGTTCACGCGGCTGATGCTGCGCCGCAACGGCTACGTGCTGGAGCAGCTCCTGTCCCCGCTCGTCGTGCACACCGGCGACACGCACCGCGAGCTGGCCGCTCTCGCCCCGGGCGTGCTGACCGGCCACCACGCCCACCACTACCGGGGGTTCGCGGTCACCCAGTGGCGGCTGTTCGAGAAGACCGGTGAACTCAAGCCGCTGCTCTACACCTTCCGGGTGCTGCTCACCGGCATCCACCTGATGCGCAGCGGCGAGGTCCAGGCCCACCTGCCCACGCTCCTCGGCGAGGTCCCCGAGGCACCCGCCCACCTGCCCGACCTCATCGCCGCCAAGGCCGAACAGGAGCACGGCAGGGCCGCTGTCGGGCACGCGCGCGTGGAGGCCGACGTCGAGCGGCTGCACGTCCTGCTCGACGAGGCGCAGAACGGCTCAGCGCTGCCCGACGCGCCCACCGCGCACGACGCCCTGCACGACCTGGTGGTCCGCGTGCGTCTGGAGGGCTGAGTCCCGGCGGACCCGGAAGAGGAAGCCGGCCACGCGCGCGTGGTCCGGCTCCGCCGGGAGCGGGGTGGAATGCAGGGCCCGCTCGGTCTCCGCGGCGAGCCGGGTCATCCGGGACTCCACCTCCGCCCAGGAGACCTCGCCCCGCTTCACCGCCAGGAACTCCGCACGCCGGTCGCCGACGTCGATCGTCAGCTCGCCGGTGCGCAGCAGGTCGCGGGCGCTCGTCAGCAGCCGCAGCAGGTGCATCGCGTGCTTCCAGCGCGGGGCGCCGTGCGCGCGGATGCCGGCTTCGAGCTTGCGGCGCTGGGCGAGGGCGTAGCGGGTGAAGGAGTCGTAGGCCCGCCGGGAGAGGAAGGCGCCGCGCAGCGCGAGCAGGTCACGGCCGGTGTCGTCGACGTGCTCGACCAGGGGCGAGTGCAGGCACTCCAGGATGTTCGGATTGGCCCGCAGCGCCAGCTCGCAGAACCGCTCCAGCTCCCAGGAGAACCGTTCCTCGCCCGGCCCCTCGACATGCCTGGGCGGCTTCTCGAAGCCCCAGAACAGGGGAGTGGGGGCGAGGAACACCCCCCGGCGGTCGGTGTCGCTGTCCTCGGTGGCCAGACCGAAGGCCCGCGACCCCATGACACAGGCGTAGATCGTGTGGTCGCGTACCAGGTCCTCGGGCTGCATGCCCGGAGCGTATGCGACCGGTCAGCCCAGGGTGATCGAATTTCCGCTCACCGTGATCGACTCGGCCGGCAGCGGCCGCGTCGCCGGACCGTGGGCGACCGAACCGTCGGCGATGTGGTACTTGCTGCCGTGGCAGGGGCAGTCGATGGTGCCGTCCGCCACCTGGCTCACGGTGCAGCCCTCGTGCGTGCAGATCGCCGAGAAGGCCTTGAACTGGCCCTTCGCCGGCTGGGTCACCACGATCTTCTGGTCCTTGAAGATCGTGCCGCCGCCCTCGGGAATGTCACTCGTCTGCGCCAGCGCCTTCCCGGCGGCCGCGCTCGCCGACCCGGAGGCGGACGCGGCCGCGGACGACCCGGTGGTGGGCGACGCCGGGGAGGAGGCCGGTGTCCCGGAGGAGGCGGGCGTCTCCGACGAGCTGGAGGAGCCGTTGCCGTTGTTGTTGCCGCAGCCCACGCAGGTCGCGGCGAGTGCCGCGGTACCCGTCGTGAGCATGGTGCGCCGAGTGGAGCCGTCGGTCATGTCGTCACCCCGAACGTACGGAAGAACCAGAATGCGGACGTCAGCCAGACGAGCGTGAGCGCGGCGAACACCAGCCCACCGACGATCGGCAGCAGCCAGCCAGGGAGTCGCTCCCAGCGGAGCAGGAGCATCTTGGCACTGAAAACACCGAAGAAGAAGCAACCCAGGAGGGAGTGCCACAAAACGCGCGTTTCGTACGTCTGATAGCCCAACGCGTACAGGCAGTGCACCGCCACCGGGACGGCGACCAGGAAGGCGATCCGCCCCGACCAGCGGTGCAGACCCGAGGACCAGCGCGGTCCCGGCAGCCTGCCGTACAGCATCAGCGCGGAGACCAGCTGGACGAGCGCGAAGAAGAGCGCGATCGAGGCCAGCCACGTCTTCCCGGCGAACGTGCTGCTGAAGGCGCCGAGGCCGAAGACGCGCCCGGCCGGGTGGTGGAGCCCGCCGTAGAGGCCGAGGGCGACCGCGACCGCGCCGGCCACCAGGACGGGGACCAGGTAGCGGACGGGGTGCGGGCCGTGGCGGTTCGGCTCCTGCGGCGGTCGGCTCGGGACGGCGGCGTTCGGGTCGACGGTCATGGTCGGCTCCCTCGGGTCACGGCCGGACGTCAGGCGGCCTGGCGGCCGTCGGCGAGCGGCGACGGGGCCGGGGACGCCGCGCTGGTCGCCGACGGCGGACTCGGTGGCTTCTCCTGGTGCGACGACGAGGCGTTCCTGGTCCCCGCCGTCGCGTCGAGCGCCAGCGTGAGCAGGCCGAGCAGCAGACCCGCGAGCAGGGTCAGCAACGGACCGGGGCGTTTCATGGCGGACCTCTCCCAGGGTGGGTCTGCCTGACATCAGAGCGGACCGACGGGCCCGGCGTAAGGAGGCGCACGGGGGGATTTCACCCCGAGTAGCGGAATTGGGTCATATGCGTGACATTAGGGCCATGGCAGGCAATGACCTCGAAAACATACTCGGCAGCCTCCTCGGTGACGACGCCGCGGCCGCCGGGAGGCTGACCACGCTGATCGACGCGATGAGCCACGGCCAGGGCGGCAGTTCGCTCGGCGGACTTCTGGAGACCCTCGCGAAGTCCGCTCCGGCCGCCCGGAAGGACTAGGGACGTCTCAGCGGGCGGGCGCGGCGTACGGGAGCGGTGGCGGTCTGACTAGGCTGGACGGAGCAAGAGGGCGACGTCAGAACAGGAGCAGCGCCGTGGCGGTACGAGCGGTCCGGGGGGCCGTCCAGCTGGAGCGGGACGAGGCCGGCCACATGGACGAGCAGGTCGGAGCGCTGCTCACGGCCATCCTGGAGCGGAACGGCCTGTCCGCCGACGACCTGATCAGCATCTGGTTCACGGCCACGCCCGACCTGCACAGCGACTTCCCGGCGGCCGCCGCGCGCAAGCTGGGCATCGTCGACGTGCCGCTGATCTGCGCCCAGGAGCTGGACATCGCGGGCGCCATGCCCCGCGTCGTACGGATCCTGGCGCACATCGAGTCCGACCGGCCCCGTGCCGACATCAACCACGTCTACCTCGGTGCCGCGGCCGCCCTGCGCAAGGACATCGCCCAGTGAGGACCGCGCTCGTCATCGGTACCGGTCTCATCGGTACGTCCGCCGCGCTCGCCCTCGCCCAGCGGGGCGTCGTCGTCCACCTCGCCGACCACGACCCGGAGCAGGCCCGCACCGCGGCCGCGCTCGGCGCCGGCACCGACGAGGCCCCCGGCGGCCCGGTCGACCTGGCGATCGTCGCCGCCCCGCCCGCCCACGTCGCCGCCGTCCTCGCGGATGCGATGACCAGGGGTCTGGCCCGCGGCTACGCCGACGTGGCCAGCGTCAAGGGCGGCCCGCGCCGGGAGCTGGAGGCGAAGGGCCTGGACCTGTCGTCGTATATCGGGACGCACCCCATGTCGGGCCGGGAGAAGTCCGGACCGCTGGCGGCCACCGCCGACCTGTTCGAGGGCCGGCCCTGGGTGCTCACCCCGACCCGGGACACCGACACCGAGGTGCTGAACCTCGCCCTGGAACTGGTCTCGCTCTGCCGGGCTCTGCCGGTCGTCATGGACGCCGACGCCCACGACCGCGCCGTCGCCCTCGTCTCCCACATGCCCCACCTGGTCTCCAGCATGGTCGCCGCCCGCCTGGAGCACGCCGACGAGTCGGCCGTACGGCTGTGCGGGCAGGGCATCCGGGACGTCACCCGGATCGCCGCCTCCGACCCCGGGATGTGGATCGACATCCTCTCCGCGAACCCCGGGCCGGTCGCCGACCTGCTCGCCGACGTCTCCGCCGACCTCGACGAGACGGTCGGCGCCCTGCGCGCCCTGCAGTCCTCGGACGCGGACAAGCGGCGCGCGGGCGGGGCCGGCATCGAGGACGTGCTGCGCCGCGGCAACGCCGGCCAGGTGCGGGTACCCGGCAAGCACGGCTCGGCGCCGCGTGTGTACGAGGTCGTGGCGGTGCTCATCGACGACCAGCCGGGACAACTGGCCCGGATCTTCGCGGACGCCGGGGCGGCCGGGGTCAACATCGAGGACGTGCGCATCGAGCACGCGACCGGCCAGCAGGCCGGTCACGTCCAGCTCTGGGTGGAGCCGAAGGCGGTGCCGATGCTCACGTCGGCGCTGCGGGACCGGGGCTGGGCGCTGCGCCAGTAGCGCTGGAAACGACGGCCCCGGGGGCCGGTAACCTTGTGCGGGGCGCACCGCCGCCCGAACATCACCCACCACCCTGCACCCGGAAGGTCTCCACCCGTGGAAAACGGCGCCGTAAAGCCCGTGATTGTCGCGATCGACGGCCCCTCGGGCACCGGCAAGTCGAGCACGTCCAAGGCCGTGGCCGAGCAGCTCGGCCTGAGCTACCTGGACACCGGCGCCCAGTACCGGGCGATCACCTGGTGGATGGTGAACAGCGGCATCGACCTCACCGACCCGACCGCGATCGCCGCGGTGGCCGGCAAGCCCGAGATCGTCTCCGGCACCGACCCGGTCAAGCCGACGATCACCGTCGACGGCGTGGACGTCTCCGGCCCGATCCGCACCGAGGAGGTCACCTCCAAGGTCAGCGCGGTCAGCGCGGTACCCGAGGTGCGGACCAGGATCAGCGAGCTGCAGCGGACGCTGGCCCGGGCCGCCGCGCACGGCATCGTCGTCGAGGGCCGGGACATCGGCACGACCGTGCTGCCCGACGCCGACCTCAAGGTCTTCCTCACCGCCTCCCCGGAGGCCCGCGCGGCCCGCCGCAGCGGCGAGCTGAAGGGCGCCGACGTCGCCGCCACCCGCGAGGCCCTGGTCAAGCGGGACGCGGCCGACTCGTCCCGCAAGACCTCACCGCTCGCCAAGGCCGCCGACGCGGTCGAGGTGGACACCACCGAGCTGACGCTGGCGCAGGTCATCGAGTGCGTCGTCACCCTCGTCGAGGAGAAGCGGGCCGGGAAGTGAGCCTTCCGTCGCAGCGCGGCGCCGAGGCCGGGCGCCGCATCGGGGTCGGCCTGATGTACGGGCTGTGGAAGCCGCGGGTGCTCGGCTCCTGGAAGGTGCCCGCGCAGGGCCCGGCGATCCTCGCCGTGAACCACTCCCACAACATCGACGGCCCGATGGTCATGGGCGTGGCGCCCCGGCCGACGCACTTCCTCATCAAGAAGGAGGCGTTCGTCGGCCCGCTCGACCCGTTCCTGACCCGGATCGGGCAGCTGAAGGTGGACCGCCGGTCCACCGACCGCACGGCGGTCACCCGGGCGCTCGGCGTCCTGGAGGCCGGGGGAGTGCTCGGCATATTCCCCGAGGGCAGCCGCGGCGACGGCGACTTCGCCGCCCTGCGCGCGGGCCTCGCCTACTTCGCGGTGCGCTCCGGGGCGCCGATCGTCCCGGTGGCCGTACTGGGAAGCTCCGAGCGGCAGGGGCGACTGGTCAAGGGGCTGCCCCCGCTGCGTTCCCGGGTCGACGTCGTCTTCGGCGACCCCTTCGAGGCGGGCGACGGCACCGGCCGCCGCACCCGCAAGGCCCTGGACGAGGCCACCGAGCGCATCCAGAAGCAGCTCGCCGGCCACCTGGAAAACGCCAGGCGTCTCACCGGACGCTAAGCGACACTTAGTAGTGGATCAGCCCCTTTTCGGGCTGATCCACCGATCACCACGATGAACGACGAGGTACGGACTTCATGAACGACCACATCCAGCCCGGCGACTCGGCTGAGCACGAGTACGACCACGGGGCACTCGGTGACACCGAGTACGCGGAGTTCATGGAGCTCGCCGCCGAAGAGGGCTTCGACATCGAGGACGTCGAGGGCGCCATCGAGGCGGCCGGGCACGGCCCGCTGCCCGTCCTGGCCGTCGTGGGCCGCCCCAACGTCGGCAAGTCGACCCTGGTCAACCGCATCATCGGCCGCCGCGAGGCCGTCGTCGAGGACAAGCCCGGTGTCACCCGGGACCGCGTGACCTACGAGGCCGAGTGGGCCGGCCGCCGCTTCAAGGTCGTCGACACCGGCGGCTGGGAGCAGGACGTCCTCGGCATCGACGCCTCCGTGGCCGCCCAGGCCGAGTACGCGATCGAGGCGGCCGACGCGGTCGTCTTCGTCGTCGACGCCAAGGTCGGCGCGACCGACACCGACGAGGCGGTCGTACGGCTGCTGCGCAAGGCCGGCAAGCCCGTCGTGCTGGCCGCCAACAAGGTCGACGGCCCCAGCGGCGAGGCCGACGCGGCCTATCTCTGGTCGCTCGGCCTCGGCGAGCCGCACCCGGTCTCCGCCCTGCACGGCCGCGGCACCGGCGACATGCTGGACGCCGTCCTGGAGGCGCTGCCCGAGGCGCCCGAGCAGACCTTCGGCGGCCCCGGCCCCGGCGGCCCCCGCCGGATCGCCCTCATCGGCCGCCCCAACGTCGGCAAGTCCTCCCTCCTCAACAAGGTGGCGGGCGAGGAGCGCGTCGTCGTCAACGAGATCGCCGGCACCACCCGCGACCCCGTCGACGAGCTGATCGAACTCGGTGGCATCACCTGGAAGTTCGTCGACACCGCCGGCATCCGCAAGCGCGTCCACCTGCAGCAGGGCGCCGACTACTACGCCTCGCTGCGCACCGCGGCCGCCGTCGAGAAGGCCGAGCTCGCGGTCATCCTGCTGGACGCCTCCGAGAACATCTCGGTGCAGGACCAGCGGATCGTCACCATGGCCGTCGAGGCGGGCCGCGCGGTCGTCCTCGCCTTCAACAAGTGGGACACCCTCGACGAGGAGCGCCGCTACTACCTGGAGCGCGAGATCGAGACCGAGCTCGGCCAGGTCGCCTGGGCACCCCGCGTCAACGTCTCGGCCCGCACCGGCCGGCACATGGAGAAGCTGGTCCCCGCCATCGAGACCGCCCTCGCCGGCTGGGAGACCCGCGTTCCCACCGGCCGTCTCAACGCCTTCCTCGGCGAGCTGGTCTCGGCCCACCCGCACCCGGTCCGGGGCGGCAAGCAGCCGCGCATCCTGTTCGGCACCCAGGCCGGCACCAAGCCGCCGCGGTTCGTGCTGTTCGCCTCCGGCTTCATCGAGGCGGGCTACCGCCGCTTCATCGAACGCCGGCTGCGTGAGGAGTTCGGCTTCGAGGGCACGCCGATCCATATCTCCGTACGGGTGCGCGAGAAGCGCGGCACCAAGAAGAAGTAGGGACGCACAGGAGAGGGGCGGCCACCGGACCCGGTGACCGCCCCTCTCCCGTACGTCACATCCCCCGGCGCGGTGCCGGCGGAAGCGCCACCGGCACGGGTGCCATGCCGTTCTCCTGGGCCCGTCCGAGCGTCCCGATCCGCTGCCACTGCGGTGGCTGCGGCTGCCCGCCACCGCTGCGGGCGCTGTAGGCACCCGCGCTGTACGCGCTGTACGAGCTCCCTCCGTACGACCCCAGACCGTGGGTGCCGGTACTGAACGGGGCGGTCCCGAAGGCGACGAACCCCAGGGACTCCTCCCCGCTGCGATCACCCGGCAGCGTACGGAAGGCCTTGACCCACTCCGTGTAGAGCGAGTCGTAGATCGGCGTGGCGGAGATCCCGCCCTGGGCCTCCTGATGCATCCGGGCAGCGGGAACGGCGGAGAAGGACGGCCGGTGGGGGGGAAGGTCGTATGCGTGCACGTATGTCCAAACGACCGGATTCGTGAAGAGATGCGGCCCGGTGACGCCCCTTTAGGGGCGCGGGGAACTGCGCGACCGGCCACGAACACCCGTAGTCGCCCGTACGCAGTAGTCCCCACCCCATGGGGTGCCCTCAGACCCCTGCCAGCGGCAGGGCCGCCGCCACCAGCTTCCCGTTCGCCGCCGCCTTGTCGATCGCGTCGCGCAGCAGATCCTCCCGGGGCTGCCGCCCGATCGACCCCACCGGCGCCGCGAACATCAGCACCTGCTGGTGCTTGTTGGCGGCCGCCCGCCATCCGTCGGTCACCTGCAGCGGCTGATGCGCCTGCCACCACGCCACCGGCTGCCCGCCCGTCGGTCCTGGCTGCAGCACCGCGTGCAGCTGACCCACCGCCAGCAGCACCGACCACCCGTGCAGCACCGGCGGCACCGCGGTCAGCTGCGGCACCGGCATGAAGCCCTGCTCGATGAGGAGCGGCAGGAAGTCGTCGCCCACCCCGTCCGTGCCGGGCCGCACGATCGGCGAGGTCGGCTCCACGACCAGCGCGGGGTGCAACTCCCCGGCGATCAGCACGAGTCCGCTGGTCACCCCGAGCACCGCCTGCTCGGGCACGGACCTCTGCGTCCCGCCGCCGGGCGCGCTGTCGCCGTTGATGGAGCGGACCGCGCCCTGCAGCTGCTCCTCGGTGACCTGGACGACCTGCGAGGGCAGGCAGGTGGCGTGGGCGAAGGCGAGGACGGCGGTCTCGTCGCCGATGAACAGGACGGTGCTGGTGCGCTCCTGTTCGGAGTCGCCCGGGGTGCGGCAGGACGTGCAGTCGTAGCTGCCGGGGGCGTTGTCTCCGGCGAGCAGCCGGTCGGCTTCTTCGTCGCCGATCTCGGCGCGTACCTCGTCGCTGACGTCGAGCATGCGCGGCACGGTGGCTCCCTCGGGATGCGGTACGTGAAGGCCCGGGTGGCTCCGGGTCCGTGAGCCCCCGGGGTCGCGGGCTCATGAAGAAGACAACGGGTGATCTGTGGTGGGGGTCACGCATTGGGGGGAACGGGATCGAACCAACCACTGCACAGGGTCACCCGTCGTGCGGAATCCGGCACTCCCCGTCAACTCTTCGCATGCCAAAGGAGTTTGACGCGGTGAAGTGAATCACAGATCCGTTGAACCCGCGGTCGACAAATCACGAAATCCTGGAATGTAGTGGGTGGCCGGAAATCGCCGCTACCGGCGGTAACGTCGAACTGGCCTGGCTCGACGGGGAGTTGGTTGATTTCGGGCGTTCCCGATCTCTAGATTCCTCCGCCGTGTGCAGCGAGCACCGCTCGGGTACGTCCGCCGGCCGGCATCAGGCAGAGCACCACCGCAGTACCGGCCGTGGCGGGCGGGGCGAGCGCGAGGAACCGCGTCCATCGCGCGGGGACCGCGTCCCGCCTGGGGGAGCCCGGGTACGTGGAGAGGGAAATACATGTCCGAGTGTGCCGATACCACCCGTGAGACCGCCGCGAACAAGAACGGCTCCCGCAAGGGCCGTACGACGGCCGCCCTGGCCGGAGCGGCGCTGCTCGCCCCGCTGGGCCTGCTGGCCGCCACCGGCAACGCCGCGGCGGCGGACAACGGAGTGTGGGACCGCATCGCCCAGTGCGAGAGCGGCGGCAACTGGCACATCAACACCGGCAACGGCTACTTCGGCGGACTCCAGTTCTCCGCCTCCACCTGGCGCGCGTACGGCGGCTCCGCCTACGCGTCGACGGCCGACCAGGCCTCCAGGCAAGCGCAGATCGCCGTCGCCACCAAGGTCCAGCACGCCCAGGGCTGGGGCGCGTGGCCGGTCTGCTCGGGGCGGGCCGGGGCGACCGGCTCGGCGCCCGAGAGCGCCTCGGTGACCACGAAGAGCAGCACGGAGTCGGCGACCAGGCCGACGAAGTCGTCGGCGACGCCGACCACCCGGAAGTCGGCCCCCGCGGCGAAGGCGCCGCAGCACCCGACGACCGGCACCGGCCGCACCCCGGCCAAGGGCGGCTACACCGTCCGCGAGGGCGACACCCTGAGCCGGATCGCCGAGCGGCACGGCACCAGCTGGCAGCGCCTCTACGCCGCCAACCGGGCCGTCATCGGCGACGACCCGAACCTGATCATGCCGGGGCAGCACCTCGCGCTCTGACGCGTACCCCTGCCCCGCACCACCGCGCCCCGCCCGGTCCGACCGGGCGGGGCGCGGTGCGTTTCGTGGGGACATGTACATGCTCCGAATGGGGTGCGCGCCCGTATGTGAGGGCGATTCATGTGCGGACGGCACGCTCCGAGTTCACGTTGCCGCACCCCCGGGCCTACCCGCGTGGTACGGGGGTTCTGTGCCGGACCGGTGAATCTCTTATGCGGTGTCAGCTTCGGCGCGGACCCTCGGAATCGAAATGGAATGCGGGTGCCGGTGCGTCCCGGATCCCCGCCCCGGGTTCTTTCCGGCGGCTTTTCGGAAGACCCTACCGGCGTCGGGGAATTGCGCTCGAATGCGCCAGGAAGACGCATGGAACCGCTCATACGTGTGACGGAGTTCGACCGAAACGCGTGTCGTGGTTCTGTGACAGAAGTGTGACCGGGGGCGGACGCGGGACTTCGGCTTCCGTCGCCGCCGGAAGCGGCCTAGCGTGGGCGGCATGGCACCGGACACCGCTCCGCCGACGGAGCCCCAGGACAGCCCGCAAGGGTACGTAGGCCGCGACGCGGGCGACGCGGAACGGCTCGCCCGGCAGCATGGATGGACCACCGTGCGCTCGCTGCCGCCGGGCGCGATCATCACCATGGAGTACCGGGTGGGGCGGCTCAACTTCGAGGTACGGGACGGCGTCGTGGCACGCGCCTGGAAGGGCTGACCGTACGACGGCGAAGGCCCCGGTTTCCGCAGTGCGGAAACCGGGGCCTTCGCGGTGCCGGGGTCGGCTGTGCGTACCTGACCCCGCTGTTGCCTCCGTACGGCCGTCAGCCGCCCGTCAGCGGGCGGGCCGCCTGGGCCGCGGTGCCGCGCGGCGGCCGCTCGGGGTGCTGCGGGCGCCGGCTGCCTGCCGGGGTCACCGGGGTGCGCTCCGAGCGGGCCGTGTGCGGGCCGGGCGCCAGATGGATCGGGGCCCTGGGCGGGCGGGACAGGGAGACCGGCTCGCGTTCCGGCGCCGCCTGCTCGACGGGCGCCGGGCGCGGCTTGAGGACCACGGGCACCGGGACCGGTGCGGGCATCGTGCTGCCGCGGCGGGCGCGCCAGCGGTCGCGCAGGTCGAAGAGCCAGGTCTCGGCGCGGGCGATGAACGGCTCGCACCACGGCAGCGCCAGCAGGATCAGCAGCCCCGCCGCCCAGCCCAGCAACACGTCGCTCAGCCAGTGCGTACCGAGGTAGACGGTGGACATGCCGACGCCGAGGGAGGTGACCGCCGAGCCGGCGGAGAGCCAGCGGCGGGCTCTCGGGGTGGAGGCCAGATATGCAAGAATTCCCCAGGTCACCACCGCGTTGGCGGTGTGTCCGCTGGGGAATATATCGCCGCCCAGGCCCATCTCGTTCGAGCCGATGACGGTCGCGTAGTGCGGTCCGAGGCGCCCCATGCCGAGCTTGGCGGCGCCGACCGTG
The DNA here is from genome assembly GCF_040702065.1 of Streptomyces sp. NPDC086777. NCBI lineage: Bacteria > Bacillati > Actinomycetota > Actinomycetes > Kitasatosporales > Streptomycetaceae > Streptomyces > Streptomyces sp. NPDC086777. The sequence goes on from NZ_JBFBJI010000002.1 coordinate 42,644, forward strand.
ATGTTGAGCAGCAGCAGCGAGGCGCCGAGGGTCAGCATCGGGCGCAGCGTGTGCTGCCGCCAGGAGCGCCAGCCCAGCCAGGCCGCCACCATCACGGCGGTCGGACCGCGCTGGCCGAGGACCACGTAGTAGTCGACGAACCAGTGGATCTCCGACCACTGCTGGTAGGGCCTGAAGAACATGACCTGCCAGTCGAGCCGGACCAGCCAGGACGTGATCACGACGGCCCACACGATCGCCAGGTAGAAGGCGAGGGTCGCGGTGAACAACACGACCCGGTGCCGGCTCATCTTCGGCACATCAATGTGGGCCGGCCGTTCCGACTCACGGTCCAGCCTGGCGAACACCCGGTCCAGACGGGTGAGGTTTCGTTCGGTACGCACCCAATCGACGTTACAGCGAGTGAGCTCTGTTCCCGGACGAAACAGCGGCTTTGTGATGACGATGTGATGTGGGAAACCTCTCAGGAGGTCTCCGAATTCTAAGGATTCCGTAATCCTCGGCGGGTCTGCCCTTCAATTCCTTTGATCATGTCGGGTCGCCGTTTTATGGCACTTATGAATTCGTTAACCAAAGCATGGGGTGGATTTCTCCCGCTGCTCATCGGGACCATCGAGACGATCATGGAGGTCCGGAACCGTTCAGCCAGAACGCGCCATAGACCGCCGAGGCCACCGCCACACCTGCCGTGACCAGCGCCGATCTGCTCGTGCGCAGCCGGGCGAGAGCCTGGGCCAGGGGCAGCAGCACCGGGAAGGCGGGCATCAGCAGCCGCGGCTTGGACCCGAAGTAGCTCGACGCGCACAGCGCGAGCGCGAGGACGACACCCGTGTAGACCAGCAGGGGGAGCGGTTGCCGCCGGCGGACGCCGGTCACGTAGAGCCACAGCAGCAGGCCGACGCCGACGATCAAACCCGCTCCGGCCAGTGCGGACGGAAATGACGTGAACTTGTCGGCCACGAAGCGCGCGAACGCCTGGCCACCGTCGAAGCCGTTGCGCCAGCCCGCCTGGACGTCCAGGTAGCCGAGCGGGCCCCGGCCGGTGCGGTGACCGACCCACAGGACGTAGCCGGCGGCGCCGACGGGGGCGAGGAGCATGCCGAGGGCGCGGCGCCACGCGGGGGTGTCGGGGGTGGTGACACGGGGGGCGCGTGTCGTGTGTGGTGCGCCGGTTGCCTGCGGAGCGCGCCGGGCTCGGGCGGCGCTGGACGTCTCGGGGGCGCGTTCGGCAAGCTGCGCGCCGTCCGGCCGATCCCTACCGCCGTCCCGCGCGCCCCTGCCTCGGTCCCGCACGAACGAGACCACCCCCGCCGTCCACACCGCCGCCACCACGGCGAGCCCCACCGGCCGGGTCAGTCCCGCCAGCGCGGCCAGCACCCCGGCGGTCACCCAGCGGCCGGTCAGCACGGTGTACAGCGACCAGGCGGCCAGCGCCGTGAACAGCGACTCGCTGTACGCCATCGACTGCACGATCCCGACGGGCAGGACGGCCCACACCAGCACCGCGCAGACCCCCACCCGCCGGCCGTACACGACGTCCGTGACCGCGAAGATCCCCCAGGCCGCCGCGAGCGAGGCGAGCAGGCTCACCGTGAAGCCCGCGTCGGCGTACGACAGGGGGGCGAGCGCGTGCAGCAGGCGCTCCAGCCAGGGCAGCAGCGGGAAGAAGGCCAGGTTGGAGTGGACGTCTCCGTTCGGGAGCCGCACCTGGTAGCCGTAGCCCAGTTCGGCGACCCGCACGTACCACAGCGAGTCCCAGCGAGCCGTCAGCAAGGTGTACGCGTTCTTGCCGCGTGCCGCGCTCCACCCGGCCAGCACGGCCAGGCCGAGGGCGCGCACCGCCGCGTACCCGAACAGGGCCGGCGCCGCCCGGCGCAGGGCGGGGGCGCGCGGTGCCGCCACGGGCGTTTCAAGATCGGTCACGGGCTCGATTATCGACGGGCCGCGGAACCGCGGTTTCGCGCGGGCGACGTGCGGGGCGAGGCAGTGGCGTACGCCACATGAGTTCTCCGGAGCGGGTGAGAGGTCCGCCACGTGCCCCCGCTGCGGACTCGCGTACGCTGACGTGTCACTCGCGTTCGTATGCGCGGGCCGGGGATCTCCGCTCCTCTCCGGCCGTACGACGGGGCGTCCCCACCCCGCCGGTCCGCCGCACGCGAGTGACCATCTGGGAGGTACGTACATGTCCGGGACGACCAGGGCCGCCGTACGACCGCGCCGTCGTGCGGTGCCCAGGGCCGGTACCGGTGCCAACCGCTGGGTCGTCCTCGTCGTCCTCTGCGTCAGCCTGCTGCTGGTCGCCCTCGACGCGACCGTGCTGCACGTCGCGATGCCCGCCGTGACCGAGGACCTCAAGCCCGGCGCCATCGAACTGCTCTGGATCGTCGACGTCTACCCGCTGGTCTGCGCCTCGCTGCTGATCCTGTTCGGCACGCTGGGTGACCGGGTGGGCCGGCGGCGCGTCCTGCTCCTCGGCTACACCCTGTTCGGCATCGCCTCCGCGGCGGCCGCCCTCGCGCCCAGCGCGGCGGGGTTGATCGGGGCCCGGGCACTGCTCGGGGTCGGCGGCGCGATGATCATGCCCGCGACCCTCTCCATCCTCCGGGCGGTCTTCCCCGACCGGCGCGAGCGAGCCCTCGCCATCGGCATCTGGAGCGCGGTGGCGGCGGTCGGTGCGGCCGTCGGCCCCCTCCTCGGCGGCTTCCTCCTCGAACACTTCTGTTGGGGCTCCGTCTTCCTGGTCAACATCCCGCTGATGCTGGTCAGCCTTCCGGTGGGGCGTCTCCTCCTCCCCGAGTCCCGCGGCGAGCGCGACGGCCCCTGGGACGTGCTCGGTGCGCTGATGGCGGCGGCGGGCCTGTTCGGCGTGGTGTTCGCGGTGAAGCGTCTCGGCGGCGGCGAGCCGGCGGGCAGCCCGCTGACGGTGGTGCCGCTCGTGCTCGGCGCCCTGCTGCTGGTGCTGTTCGTACGACGGCAGCGGCGGCGCGCGTTCCCGCTGGTCGACCTGAGGATGTTCGCGCGGCCCGCGTTCTGCACGGCGGTGGGCTGCATCGTGCTGGCGATGCTGGCGCTGGTGGGTCTTGAGCTGATCGCCGCGCAGTATCTGCAACTGGTGCTGGGCCTGTCGCCGTTGCAGACGGGGCTGCGGCTGCTGCCGCTGACGCTCGCCGCGATGGCGGCGGGGCTGGCGGGGGCGCGGCTGCTACGGCGGTTCGGGCCGCGCCGGATGGTGTGCTTCGGCTTCTGCCTGACCGCGGCGGCGGTGCTGACGCTGACGTCGATGGGCGGGACCGACAATGCGGGGCTGCTGCTCTTCGGCTTCCTGCTGCTCGGCTTCGGTCTGGAGACGACGCTCTTCGGTGCGTACGAGTCGATGCTGAGCGAGGCGCCGGCCGCGCAGGCCGGCGGGGCGGCGGCGATCGGTGAGACGTCGTACCAGCTGGGCGCCGGGATCGGGATCGCGCTCCTCGGCAGCGTGATGAACGCGGCGTACGCGCCGGGGCTGGCCGGTGTGCCGGGGGTGCCCGCGGCGGCGTCCGCGTCCGCGGGGCGTTCGCTGGGCGAGGCGTACGAGGTCGCCGGGCGGCTGGGCGGGCCGGCCGGGACGGCGTTGCGGCGGGCGGCGCGGGACTCCTACGTGCACGGGCTGCATGTGACGTTGCTGGTGAGTGCGGGGTTGCTGTTGCTGGGGGCGGTGATGGCGCTGCGCCTGCCGCGTGCGATGCAGTGCGAGGACGTCGCGGCGCCGGTGGACCTCCCCGCCCCCAGGGAAGCGGAACGCTCCCGCGTCTCCGCGTAGCCCCGCCTCGCCCCCGCCCCGCCGGTGCGGGTCGGGGGAGGGGCCGGGCGATCCGTGGGGGTGGTTCGTCGCCGGCGGCCGTGGGGCGGGGCTTGTCTCGCCCGCGCTCTGCCCGCACGGGTGGTGCGCAGGCGGGGGAACAGGAAGACTGCGACTAGCACTGCTAGTTTCGGGAGGGTTCTGAATGTCCGCGTCCGTGAAGTTGCCTCCGTTCGATGCCGGTGACCCGCTCGGGATCGACGATCTTCTGGAGCCGGAGGACCTCGCCGTACGGGAGACCGTGCGGAGCTGGGCGGCGGATCGGGTGCTGCCGTTCGTCGCCGAGTGGTACGAGAGCGGGGAGCTGCCCGGCATCAGGGAGCTCGCCAAGGAGCTCGGGTCGATCGGGGCCCTCGGGATGTCGCTCAGCGGGTACGGGTGCGCCGGGGCGTCCGCCGTGCAGTACGGGCTCGCCTGCCTGGAGCTGGAGGCCGCCGACTCGGGTATCCGGTCGCTCGTGTCCGTGCAGGGGTCACTCGCCATGTACGCCGTTCACCGGTTCGGGAGTGAGGAGCAGAAGCAGCGGTGGCTGCCGGCCATGGCCGCCGGTGACGTCATCGGGTGCTTCGGGCTCACCGAGCCGGACCACGGGTCCGACCCGGCCGCCATGCGCACGTACGCCCGGCGCGACGCCGGCGGCGACTGGCTGCTGAACGGGCGGAAGATGTGGATCACCAACGGGTCGGTGGCGGGCGTCGCCGTCGTGTGGGCGCAGACGGAGAACGGCATCCGGGGGTTCGTCGTGCCCACGGACACGCCGGGGTTCTCGGCGCCCGAGATCAGGCACAAGTGGTCGCTGCGGGCCAGTGTCACCAGTGAGCTGGTGCTGGACGACGTGCGGCTGCCCGCCGATGCCGTGCTGCCCGGGGTCACCGGTCTCAAGGGGCCGCTCAGCTGTCTCTCGCACGCCCGGTACGGGATCGTGTGGGGCGCCATGGGCGCCGCCCGCACCTGCTTCGAGACCGCCGTCGACTACGCGAAGTCGCGCGAGCAGTTCGGTCGGCCCATCGGCGGCTTCCAGCTCACCCAGGCCAAACTCGCCGACATGGCGGTCGAACTGCACAAGGGAATCCTGCTCGCCCATCACCTGGGGCGGCGGATGGATGCCGGCCGCCTGCGTCCCGAGCAGGTCAGCTTCGGCAAGCTCAACAACGTACGCGAGGCCATCGAGATCTGCCGTACCGCGCGGACGATCCTCGGGGCGAACGGGATCTCGCTGGAGTACCCCGTGATGCGGCACGCGACCAACCTCGAATCGGTGCTCACCTACGAGGGCACCGTCGAGATGCACCAGCTGGTGCTGGGCAAGGCGCTCACCGGGCTCGACGCCTTCCGGTGAACCCCACGGCGGGGGCAGGGCCGGTGAGGGCCCTGCCTCAGCTCTGGTTGAAGAAGCCGTCCTCGCGGCGCCTGGCCGGCTCACCGCTGACGATCTCGGTGTTCGCGGGGGTCAGCAGGAAGACCCGGTTGGCGACCCGCTCGATCGTGCCGCGCAGGCCGAAGGTCAGCCCGGCCGCGAAGTCGACCACGCGCTTGGCGTCGCCCGGCTCCATGGCCGTGAGGTTCACGATGACCGGCACGCCCTCGCGGAACAGCTCGCCGATCGCGCGGGCGTCCCGGAAGCTGTCCGGGGTGACCGTGCCGATCCGGCGGCCCTTCTCCTCGGCGGTGTCCGTGGCCACCTTGACCCGGGGGTCGGTGACCCAGGCATCCCCGGGCTGCTCGGTCCCTTCGGAGTAGTCGTCGTCGTAGTAACGCTCGTCATCGTTGTCGTCGACGAGGCCGAGCCAGGCACTCGCCTTGCGTACCGATCCCATGGACGCCTCCTCTCACAGCGGTCTTTCTTGCTTCCGCATCCCTATGGTCGTCCATGATGCGGATGTCGCGCCAAGTGGATAGACGCCGCACGGGGGGTTTGTGACGGTACTGGTGCAGAGCCAAAACGTCGAGAGCCCAGGTACCCCAAGGGCGATGGCTCATACGTCTGCTGACTGAGAGTGAAATATGATTGTTCCCGGCGTCCGGGTGATGGGCGGTGCGTCCGGGTGAACGGGCGGAGACGGTCCGGAGTCTCCTCGCCGCGCCTTCCGGCCCTCTTCGTCCTGCTTCAGGGTGGTCTGACGCACGTTCAGGACCCCTCGCCGGGCCCGGGTGCGGCGGCGGGCGGCGTCAACCGGGGTGAGCGTCCGTCACCGTATACGGGAGAGTGGCGCCGGGATCCCCGCCTCGGGATTCGCCTTGATCCTGTTTCCGTGACGTAAAACAAAAACATGATCGGGTGACCGCTGCCCGCAGAGGTTCGTTGGCCGGAGCGCAGAACCATTTCTCCCCCCGGTTCCGCACATCCATCAACTCGCCTCATGATTAAGGCACTTCCGTGCAAGCAGCCACCATTCGCACCAGGCTCCTGAGGATCCTGGTCCTGGCCCTCGCCGTCCTGCTGACGCTGCTGGGCGTCGCGGCCGCCGAGCAGATCTCCGCCTACCGCAACGCCTCGGCCACCGCCGCCGACGCCCGGCTGGAGATCACGCTGCAGGGCCTGATCCACGAACTCCAGAAGGAACGCGGTCTCACCACCGGATACGTCGGCGGCGTGAAGGAGTTCGCGGGCAAGCTGCCCGCGCAGCGCAAGGCCACCGACGCCGCCCGCGCCCGGCTCGACCACGCGCTCCGCGGCCGTGCCGACAGCGCCGCCGACTCGGTGCGCGAGTCCCTGGGACGGCTCGACGGCCTCGCCGGCATCCGCAAGCACGCGGACGACCGCACCGGCGTGGTGAAGGACACCTTCGACTACTTCACCACCACCATCACCGTCCTGGACCGGCTCGACCTCGGCCTGAGCGACGTCCACGACGCCACCCTGCGCGACGCCTACCAGACGCTGCAGATCCTCGGCAACGCCAAGGAGTTCACCGGCGAGGAGCGCGCCATCGTGCTCGGCTCGGTGCGCGCCGGGCAGTTCCGGGGCGACGACTACAGCAGGTTCATGGAGATCAGGGCCGGCCGCCTCGCCGCCCTCGACGCCTTCCCGCGCTCGGCCACCGACGCCCAGCAGCGCCGCCTGGACGCGGCCATGTCCACCCCGGACGCCGAACGCGCGCTGGCCTACGAGGGCACCGCCGTCGAGGGCGGGGGCAGGCTCAAGTGGAATGCCGTCCCGCCGATGCGGTGGTGGGACGCGATGACCGCCACCATCAACGGGCTGCGGGACGTCCAGGTCTCGCTCGGCACCGACGTCGAGAACCGGGCCTCGGCCCTGGAGAGCGCCGCCCAGCGCGACCTGCTGCTCTTCCTGCTGCTCGCCCTCGGCACCGTCGCCGCGCTCGGCGCGCTCGCCCTGGACTGCGTACGATCCGTCTCCGCACCGCTCGCCGAACTCGCCCAGCAGGCCCGCGAGGTCGCCGGTGAGCGGTTGCCGAAGGCCGTCGCCGCCGTCCAGGACGGCTCCTACGGCGAGCACCCCGAACCGCCCGCCCCGCTCGCCGTCCCCGGCCGGGCCGGCGCCGAGGTCAAGGAGGTCGCCGAGGCCTTCGACCGGGTGCAGCGCGCCGCCTGGGACCTCGCCACCGAGCAGGCCGTGCTGCGCCGCAACGCCACCGACTCGCTGGTCAGCCTCGGCCGCCGCAACCAGAACCTGGTGCGCCGTCAGATCAGCTTCATCAACCGGCTGGAACACGAGGACGCCGACCCCGCGACCCTCGCCAACCTCTTCGAACTGGACCACCTGGCCACCCGCATGCGCCGCAACGCCGAGAGCCTGCTCGTCCTCGCCGGGGAGTCCAGCCCCCGCCCCTGGTCCACCCCGCTGTCCGTCACGGACGTCCTGCGCGCCTCCCTCGCCGAGGTCGAGGAGTACCGCCGGGTCACCCTGCGCCGGGTGGAGCCGGCCCACCTCACCGGCGCGGTCGTCACCGAGATCGCCCACCTCCTCGCCGAGCTGATCGAGAACGCGCTCAGCTTCTCCCCGCCGGACTCGGACGTCGAGATCGAGGGCCGTCGCACCAGCGCCGGCTACCTGGTCGCCATCGTCGACCACGGCCTCGGCATGGACGCCCAGGCGATCGCCGAGGCCAACGTACGGCTCTCCGGCACCGCCAGCTTCATGGCCGAACCCACCCGGTTCCTCGGCCACTTCGTGGTCGGCGCGCTCGCCCGCAAGTGCGGTATCGAGGTACGGCTGGGGGAGGCGCCGGCCGCCGGGGTGGTGGCCCGGGTGCTCGTCCCGGACAGCCTGCTCACCGAGCCCGCGGCGGCCCCGAAGCAGCAGCCGGCCGCCGCCGTACCGGCCCCGCGCAAGGAGCCCGACGAGACGCCGCTCGTCTCCGTGGCCGCCGAGGCCCGGCCCGAACAGCCTCAGAAGAAGGGAGCCTCGGCCGCCCGGACCCGCAACGGGCTCGTGAAGCGCCCGCAGCGCAGCGCGATCGGGGAGGCCGTCAGCGAGACGGACCGGACCGGCCGCCCGGCGCCCGCCGAGCGCACCCCCGACCGCAGTCCCGAAGAGGTCTCCGGAATGCTCGCCACCCTGCGCAGCGCACACATGCGGGGCGGGATCAGCGTCGAGAAGGAGAAGCAGCTGGAGAAGGAGAAGCAGAGGGAGAAAGAGAAGGAACAGGGGCCGGGACAGGCGGCCGGGGCGCGCGGCGAGGAGGACGGCGAGTGACCACCGTCGACACCGCCAACGACTCGCGGACCTTCAACTGGCTGCTCGCGAACTTCGTCAAGTCCACCGACGGGGTACGGGACGCGGTCGCCGTCTCCTCCGACGGGCTGCTGATCGCCGTCTCGGACGGGCTCGGGCGCACCGAGGCCGACCATCTCGCGGCGATCGTCTCGGGACTCTCGTCACTCGCGCGCAGCGCGTCCAAGCGGTACGGCTTCGACGGGGTCAAGCTCATCATGATCGAGATGGGGCGCGGCTTCCTGCTGGTCTCCGCGATCCGGGACGGCAGCTGTCTGGGCGTCCTCGCCGACTCCAGCGGCGAGCTGGGCCTCGTCGGCTACGAGATGGCGGTGCTCGCGGAACGGGCCGGCGACCTGCTGACCCCGACGCTCATCGCCGATCTGCGGCAGGCGTTGCCACGATGAGTGCGCGGGAGCCTGCCGAACCCGTCGAGGACACGGCCTTCGTACGGCCGTTCATCATCACCGGCGGGCGGGCCGAGCCACTCCAGACCGATCTGCGGCTGGAGACGCTGGTCATGGCCGTGGGCGTGGCGGACGAGTCGCTCACCTTCGAACGCCGGCACATCGTGGCGGTGTGCGCGCAGCCGACCACGGTCGCCGAGGTGGCGCACCGGGTCGGCGTACCCCTCGGAGTCGCCAAGGTGCTGATCTCCGATCTCGTCGTCGCCGGGCAGCTCGCCTGCCGGCAACCCGCGGAGCTGCCGCTCCAGCTGCTGGAAAGGATCAGGGATCATGTCCGGGCGCTCTGAGAAGGTCGTGCCGCTCGCCGTGAAGATCGTGGTGAGCGGGGGACTGGGGGTCGGCAAGACGACGTTCATCGGGGCGATCTCGGAGATCGAGCCGCTGGACACGGAGGCGGCGATCACCCAGGTGTCGGTCGGCGTCGACTCGCTCGCCGGGGTCGAGTCCAAGACCACGACGACCGTGGCGCTCGACTTCGGCCGGATCACGCTGGATCCGGCCGTCGCGCTGTACCTGTTCGGGACGCCCGGGCAGGACCGGTTCTCGTTCCTGTGGGACGACCTGGTGGAGGGCGCGCTCGGCACGGTGGTCCTCGCGGACACCCGCCGGATCGAGGACTGCTTTCCCGCCGTCGACTACTTCGAGGCCCATGGGGCGCCATTCGTCCTCGCCGTGAACCGCTTCGACGGCGCCGAACGGTTCGACCTGGAGGAGGTGCGGGAGGCGCTGGGGCTCGGGGCCGACGTGCCGGTGCTGGAGTGCGACGCGCGGGAGCGGGGGTCGGTGCGGGATGTGCTGGGGGCGTTGATGGACCGGGTGATCGGGGTGAGGTCCGTACCCAGGAGGAGGGCGATGGCTGCGCGCTAGTCGCCCTGGGGGCGCGGGTCGTGTGGCGAGTGCTTGTCGGATGTGGTTGCTCGCGCAGTTCCCCGCGCCCCTTCGGGGCGCGTTGACGCGACGGCTGTTCTCGAGGGGAGGGGTGCGTGTGAAGGCGAGGGGGGAAGGCGAGGAGTCCCCGCCGACCGCGGGGCGCACAGGGGGTCAGCTCAACAGGAACAGGACCACACTCGACCGAAGTCGATGTGGGAGCGGGTGACCAGCCACTGCTGCGGATGCATGGGCCAAGTGGAACAGGTCTCCGGTTTTCCGTCAACCGAGCTGAGACGCGCCGCTCACACTCTGGACACCCTTGACAGTTAGGGGAAACGGCACCGTAGAGTCGACGGACGGCCCTGCTGAGGGGCTCGGCCGTAAGAGCGCCGTACTCCGGCGCTCCGTGTGAAGGCACCCGCACCCCTGTGTGCGCGTCCACCGTGTTCGATTGATCCGCCACGGAGCCTTCGCATGTCTTCCGAGACCCTTGCCAGAACCACCACCGCCACCGTCACCGCCTCCGGCATACCCGGGCCCGGGGCTGCCCGATGAGGCCCCAGCTGGTGATCGTGGGAGCCGGGCCGCGCGGGACCGGACTCCTGGAGCGGATCGCCGCCAACGCGCCCGAGCTGTACGCCGGTTCGGGTCTCGACATCCACCTGGTCGACCCGCATCCGCCGGGCGCCGGGCGGATCTGGCGGGCCGCCCAGTCGCCGCTGCTGTGGATGAACTCGCACGCCGAGGACGTCACCATGTTCACGGACGAGACGGTGCGGATGGCCGGCCCGGTGCGGGAGGGCCCCACCCTGCACGAGTGGGCGGGACTGGACGGCCGCACCTTCGCGGACCGGCAGATCCAGGGCCGCTACCTGCGCCACGTCCACGACCGGGCCGTCGCCGACCTCCCGGACGGCATCACCGTCCACCACCACCCGCGCCGGGCCCTGCGGATCAGCGGGCCGCGCGAGGGCCGCCAGCAGGTCTGGCTGGAGGGCCGGCCGCGTCCGCTCCTCGCCGACCTCGTCGTCCTCGCCCTCGGCCACCTGGACGCCGAACTCGACCCGGACCAGGCCGCGCTGGCCGCCTACGCCGACGCGCACGGCCTGGTCCACCTGCCGCCCGACTTCACCGCCGACAGCGACCTGTCCGCGCTGCCGCCCGGCGAACCGGTGCTCGTGCGGGGGTTCGGGCTCGCCTTCGTCGACCTGATGGTCCTGCTCACCGAGGGGCGGGGCGGCCACTACGACGGCGACACCTACGTGCCGTCAGGACAGGAGCCGGTGCTGTACGTCGGGTCGCGGCGCGGCGTGCCGTACCACTCGAAGATCGGGTACGACTGGACCGGCGAACGCCCGCCGCTGCCCCGCTTCCTCGGCCCCGCCGAGATCGACGCGCTGCTCGCCAGGACCGGGGGCTTCGACTTCCGGCGGGACGTGTGGCCGCTGGTGGCGAAGGAGCTGGGCTTCGCCCACTACCACCGGCTGTTCACCGTCCACCCCGAGCGGACGGCCGTCGCCTGGCGGGACTTCGAGGAGAAGTACGCCGCGGCCGAGGGCGAGGCGGACGTACGGGCGCTGGTGGCGGCCGCCGTTCCCGACCCGGCCGACCGGCTCGACCTCGCGGCGCTGGACCACCCGCTGGACGGGGTGCGGTACGGGTCGCACGAGGAGTTCCAGGACGGGCTGCGCGGCTACATCGAGGCGGACCTGGACCGCCGGCACGATCCCGCGTACAGCGCCGACCTGGCGGTGTTCCTCGGGCTGCTCTCGGTCTACGGGCAGTTGGTCCGCCTCGGCGACATCGGGTCCTGGTGGCACGGGTTCTTCAGCTACCTCGCCTCCGGGCCGCCCGGCCCCCGGCTGCGGCAGTTGCTCGCGCTGTCCCGGGCGGGTGTGCTGCGGTTCGTCGGCGCCGGGATGACGGTGACGGCCGAGGACGGGGTGTTCCGGGCGTCCGCCGACACGGTTCCCGGCTTCGCGGTGGAGGCGCGGGCCCTCGTCGAGGCGCGACTGCCCGAACCCACCGTGGGGCGCGCCCGGGACACCCTGCTGCGCGGGCTGCCCGCCGACGAGGCCGCCGAGACGGCCGACGGGCTGCTCAGGGTGGACCCCGCCGACGGGCGGATCCTCGACGGGGCCGGGCGGCCGCATCCCCGGCGGTTCGCGCTCGGGCCGTTCACGAACGGCCGTACGCCCGGCGCGTTCACCCGGCCGCGCACCGGAGGGCCCGCGTTCCGGCAGAACGACGCCACCGCGCGCGCGGCCCTCACCTTCCTGGCCGAGCTCACCGGAGCCGGGTCATGAGCGAGCGTCACGGCCGGTGCCCGGCTGTCTCACAGGCTGTCTTACAGGGAGGTTCGTGGTGATGACCGGCTCGTACGGCCGGGGGCTGCTGCATCTGGCCGCCGCCGTCGACCAGGTCGGCGTGTTCGACGCGGAGCGCTCCGTCGAGCTGGTGCGGCTGGCCGAGAGCGGCGGACTGGACTTCGTGACGCTCGACGACCGGTTCGGGTGGCCGGAGCCCGATGCGGTCGGCGTGCTGGCACGGGTGGCCGCGGCCACCCGGCGGATCGGGCTGGTGCCGGTGACGGCCGCCCCCGAGGCCGGCGCCGCCCACCTCGACCGGGTCAGCCGGGGCCGGGCCGGCCGGTGGACCGAGACCCCGGGGCCCGCGCCGGAGCAGCCGGTCCGGGTGGCCGACGCCACCGAGCCCGCCGCCCGGCAGGCCGCCGCCCGGTACGCCGACGTCGCCCTCGTACGGGCCGCGAGCTCCGCGCAGGCCGCCGCCGTACGGGAGGAACTGCGGCAGCAGGCGAAGGAGTTCGGGCGGGAACCGGAGGCCCTTCGGGTGCTGGTGAGCCTCCTGGTGGATCTGGGGGACGGGGAGCGCGCGGCCGAGCCGGGGCACGGTGGCGGCGGACCCCGGCAGACCGTGCAGGGGCCGCTGTACCGGGGCGGTCCGGTGGATCTGGCGGAGCTGGTCGCAGGCTGGCACGGCGAGGGCGCCACCGACGGCTTCCACCTGGTCCCCGCCGAGCCGCGCCGCGACCTGGAGCGCCTGGTCAACGGCACCGTGGCGCTCCTTCAGCACCGCGGTCTGTTCCGCACCTTCTACCCGGGCAGCACCCTGCGCGAGCACCTCGGCCTCGCCCGGGCCGCCGGGCAACTCGCCGCGCCGTGACATACCTTGCGCACAGGAGAGCCACGACAGGCGCGACGACGAAGGCGACGGAGGGACCGAGCGTATGAACGCGGACGCGGCCGGGGACTGGAAGCGCCGGCACGAACACCGTGCGGAGACGGTGTCGGCGCCGTACGGGCCGCTCGCGCTGGTCGGCAGCCTCCCCCAGCGCCCGGGACGGCCTGGGGGACCCCAGATCGAGGACCGTCCGGACGGCCGGCTCCCCGCCGTCCCCGGAAGACGGGAGCTGACGCTCCAGGTCGCCGAGCAGCCCGACGGCCGGGTGTGGGCGGTGTTCGCCGGCACCACCGGCGGAGCCGGCAGCTTCCGGTTCAGGTTCCTCTATTCGGCCGCCCCGGCCGCCGACGGCTCCACCGCCGTCGACTTCAACCGGGCGCAGCTGCGGCAGTGCGCCTTCGCGGACCACTTCATCTGCCCTTTCCCGCCGCCGGGCAACACGCTTGACCTCGCCGCCTAGGCGGGGGAGCGGAAGCTCGCCTGAGGCATCCGACGGACATCCGACGGACATTCGGCGGCCATTCGACGGACGTTCGACGGACGCGGACAGGGCGTCAACTCGCCCGGACCGCAACGAGATCACACAAAGTCGGCACGGTTCGAACACGGTCGCACGGCCGAAAGGCACCCTTGCGGGTACCGGTCGTTCGCCCGAATACTCCCCCACAGCGCTTGTCAGGGGCATTGCGTGTCCGAAAACCGGGCGCCACCCACTGGCTGCGCCTCACGGGCCCCGACCCCACGCGGGCCCCCGACTTCCCCTGGGAGGGAACGAAAAGTGAGGATCAAGCGCACGACCCCCCGCAGCGGTATCACGAGACGGACCCGGCTGATCGCCGTGGGCACCGGTTTCCTGGCCGCGGCGGCGCTCGCCGTCCCCACCGCGAGCGCGAGTGACGTCCACACCTTCAGCACCACCGAACTGAAGGCCGTGAACGGCTCCGTCCTGAAGGCGGACGTCCCCGGCACCGCCTGGGCCGTCGACAGCAAGACCAACCGTGTCGTCGTCACCGTCGACTCCACGGTCTCCAACGCCGAGATCGCCAAGATCAAGCGGCAGGCGGGCGTCAACTCCGGCGCGCTCACCATCAAGCACACCCCCGGCACCTTCAAGAAGCTGATCACCGGCGGCGACGCCATCTACGGCGGCTCCTACCGCTGCTCGCTCGGCTTCAACGTGCACAGCGGGAGCACGTACTACTTCCTGACCGCCGGGCACTGCGGTGAGGTGGCCTCGACCTGGTACAGCAACTCCGGGCACACCACGGTCCTGGGCACGAACGTCGGCTACAGCTTCCCGACGAACGACTTCGCGCTCGTGCGGTACACCAACAGCTCGATCGCGCACCCGAGCGCGGTCGGCAGCCAGACCATCTCCAGCGCGGCCACGCCCAGCGTCGGGACGACGGTGTACCGCCGCGGTTCGACCACCGGCACCCACAGCGGCCGGGTCACCGCGCTCAACGCCACCGTCAACTACGGCAGCGGTGACATCGTGTACGGCATGATCCAGACCACGGTCTGCGCCGAGGGCGGCGACAGCGGCGGCCCGCTCTACGGCGGTTCCGTCGCCTACGGTCTGACCTCCGGCGGCAGCGGCGACTGCACCTCCGGCGGTACGACCTTCTTCCAGCCGGTCACCGAGGCGCTGAGCTACTACGGCGTGAGCGTCGGCTGACGATCCTCCCGGATCGCATCTCCCGGTGGGCCCCCGTACGCAACCGGCGTGCGGGGGCTCCCTTTTGACGGGGTGCCGGAGTTACCGTCGAAGGACCATTGGAGTCACCCCCTGGGGGCCGGCATGGTCGAGGCGCTGGTGGCGGCCGGAGCCGCTCTCGTGTCCGTCGGAGCGGTCTACGCACTGGCCGCGGCACGAGTCGTCAGGCAGTACGAGCGAGGCGTGGTGTTCCGCCTCGGCCGGCTGCGACCGGAGGTGCGCGAGCCCGGGTTCACCATGATCGTCCCGTTCGTGGACCGGCTCCAGAAGGTCAACATGCAGATCGTCACGATGCCGGTGCCCGCGCAGGAGGGCATCACCCGGGACAACGTGACCGTACGCGTCGACGCCGTCGTCTACTTCAAGGTGACCGGGCCCGCCGAGGCGGTGGTCCGGGTCGAGGACTACCGGTTCGCCGTCTCGCAGATGGCGCAGACCTCGCTGCGGTCCATCATCGGCAAGAGCGAGCTGGACGACCTGCTGTCCAACCGGGAGAAGCTCAACCAGGGCCTGGAGCTGATGATCGACAGCCCGGCCGTGGAGTGGGGCGTCACCATCGACCGCGTTGAGATCAAGGACGTCTCGCTGCCCGAGACCATGAAGCGGTCCATGGCCCGGCAGGCCGAGGCCGACCGGGAGCGCCGGGCCCGGGTCATCAATGCCGACGCCGAACTGCAGGCGTCCAAGAAGCTCGCGGAGGCGGCGAAGGAGATGTCGGAGCAGCCCGCCGCGCTCCAGCTGCGGCTGCTGCAGACGGTGGTGGCGGTCGCCGCCGAGAAGAACTCGACGCTGGTGCTGCCGTTCCCGGTGGAGCTGCTGAGGTTCCTGGAGCGGGCACAGCAGCAACTGCCCCCGGCGACCGGGGCCGATGGTGCGGGCGGGGCCGACGGGGCGGCGGGGGCGAATTCCGGCCAGGGGTAGCCGGAGAGAGGCGCGGGCGGACGTCGCCGCCCGCCGCCCGCCGCCCGCGTGCGGTGTTTGCAGTGCGAATCCTCCCGGGGTGCGGGCGGCTCCTCCCGGGGTGCGGGCGGCTCCTCCCGGGGTGCGGGCGGCCGTGCACGATCCGTGCACAGGGGGCGCACAACATCCGCGCGCACGAGACCTGGAGTCGACCTTGTGTGCTCCCTGTGGGGCTCGGAATAGTGGGCGGCCGTCAACCAGCCTTCCGGCCCCCGAGGTCCCCACCACCTTGCGGGCCGACCCCCCACAGGAGGACATGAGTTGAAGCACCGACGCATACCCGGGCACCGGGCGGCGCTCGCCGGCGCGGGTGTCGCCGCGCTCGTCGCCGCCGGAGTGACCTTCCAGAGTGCGAACGCCAGTGAGCCCACCCGGGCCCCGACACCGCAGACCCTGTCCGCCCCGGCGGCCGGAAAGCTCGCTTCCACGCTCGCCGCCGACCTCGGCACCGACACGGCGGGCACCTACTACGACGCCGGGGCGAGGAACCTCGTCGTCAACGTGCTCGACGACACCGCCGCCAGGGCCGTCGAGGCGGCCGGGGCCAGGGCGAGACTCGTCGCCAACTCCCTCGCCGAACTCGACGGCGCGCGCACCACCCTGAAGCAGGACGCGACCATCCCCGGCACCTCGTGGGCGACCGACCCGGTCGGCAACAGGGTCGTCGTCACCGCCGACCGGACGGTCACCGGGGCCGAGCTGACCAAGCTCACCAAGGTCGTCGACGGGCTCGGCGGGAAGGCCGAACTCCGGCACTCGAAGGGGGAGTACAAGCCCTTCATCGCCGGCGGCGACGCGATCAGCGGCTCGGGCGGGCGCTGCTCGCTCGGCTTCAACGTGGTCAAGGACGGTCAGCCGTACTTCCTGACGGCCGGGCACTGCACCCAGGCCATCTCCACCTGGTCGGACTCCTCCGGGAACGTGATCGGTCAGAACGCCCGGTCCAGCTTCCCGGGCGACGACTTCGGCCTGGTCAAGTACACCTCGGCCGTGGACCACCCGAGCGCGGTCGACCTCTACGACGGTTCCGTCCAGCAGATCACCGGCGCGGCCGAGGCCACCGTCGGCATGAAGGTGACCCGCAGCGGCTCCACCACCCAGGTCCACGACGGCACGGTCACCGGCCTCAACGCCACCGTGAACTACTCCGAGGGCACCGTGAGCGGCCTCATCCAGACCGACGTGTGCGCCGAGCCCGGCGACAGCGGCGGCTCGCTCTTCTCGGGCAGCAACGCGATCGGCCTGACCTCGGGCGGCAGCGGCGACTGCACCTCCGGTGGCGAGACGTTCTTCCAGCCGGTGACGGAGGCGCTGTCGGCGACGGGGGCCCGGATCGGCTGACGGTTTCCGGCGTCCGGACCGGCTGACGGTTCCCGCGTCCGGACCGTCGGCACCCACCGGCACCTCGACCGGCCGACACACGCGGTGTCCCTGCGAGGCCCTGCCCCCTGCGAGGCCCTGCCCCCTGCGAGGCCCTGCCCCCTGCGAGGGGGCAGGGCCTTCGTCGTGCTCCGCCGCCGGCCGCACCCAAGGGTGGCCGGGCCACCCTCACGGACCACCACGGAAAGTGATCCCTTGGACGCGTACTGCGAGGACGTGGCTCCTCTCGGGGTGTCGAACACTCGCCAGGGGTGTGACGTGGCGGCCGCATTTTCCAACTGCGCCGGCGTGCCGGGGAGCTGACGGGGCGGTGCCTGTTCCGGTCGTCGCCCGCCCGGCCTGCTCTCCCAAAGAATCGTCCCCATGTTCGATTAAGAGTCGCTGACCGGGGCTGATGGGGTTAGAGTAATCGAACGGACGTGCGGTGAACATATCGGGCGTATGGCTGAAAAGGGGTGGAGTGATGGAGGTGCGGCATGACGGGCTTCGCCCATCTGCACGTCGCGTCCGGTTACTCCGTCCGCTACGGCGCCTCCCATCCCGAGCAGCTGGTCCGGCGGGCGGCGGAGCGGGGCATGTCCGCGCTCGCGCTCACCGACCGGGACACGGTCACCGGGGCTGTTCGATTCGCGCAGGCGTGTGCGAAGGAAGGGGTCCGGCCGGTCTTCGGTATCGACCTGGCGGTGCAGGCCCTGGCGCCCCCGCCGCCCTCCCCGCGCCGCCGTACCCCGGCGCGCGGCGGCGCGCACGTGGTCGAGCCGCCGCTGCGGTTCGTGCTGCTCGCCCAGGACCGGGCGGGCTGGGCCCGGCTGTGCCGGATCACGTCGGCCGCCCATGTCGGCGCCGTGTCCGGCACCCCGCCGGTGGTGCCGTGGGAGGCGCTGCGCGAGTACGGCGGCCCCGGCCTGACCGTGCTGCTCGGGCCGCTCTCGGAGCCGGTGCGGGCGCTGTCGGTGGGCCGGGAGGACGTCGCGGTGCGGCTGCTGGCGCCCTGGCAGGAGATCTTCGGGAGGGATGTTCGATTGGAAGCCGTCGCGCAGAAACGTTCCGGCACGGGCCCGGGATCCCTGCGTCTGGCCGCCCGCACCCTGGCACTGGCCGACCGCACCGGTACGACCGCCGTGCTCTCCAACGCCGTCCGCTACGCCGACCCCGACCAGCACCGCCTCGCCGACGTCCTGGACGCCGCCCGGCTGCTCAGACCGATCGACCGGCGCCGCCTGGACAGCGGACAGCGCTGGCTCAGGGACGAGAGGGGGATGGCGGCCGTCGCCCGCATGATCACTGACTGCGCCGGAGCGGACCCCCGCCGGGCCCACCGGCTGACGGCGGACACCGCCGCCACCGCGGCCGCGTGCACCGTCGACCCGAAGGCGGACCTCGGCCTCGGCACCCCGCACCTCCCCGAACCGGCGCTCTTCGGCGCCGAGCCCGCGGCCGGCGGCGCGGCCCGGCTGCTGCGGCAGAAGTCCGAAGCCGGCCTGGCCCGGCGCGGCCTCGACCGCGACCGTGCGGCGCTCGACCGGCTGGACGAGGAGCTCGCCGTCATCTCCCACTGGAACTACGACGCGTACTTCCTCGCCGTCGGACAGGTCGTCGCCGACATCCGGGCCAGGGGCATCCGGGTCGCGGCCCGCGGCTCCGGGGCCGGCTCCCTGGTCTGCCACGCCCTGGACATCGCCACCGCCAACCCGCTCGACCACAGCCTGTTGTTCGAACGCTTTCTCAGCAGGCGCCGGGAGTCGCTGCCCGACATCGACATCGACGTGGAGTCCGCCCGCCGCCTGGAGTGCTACGACACGATCTTCGAACGCTTCGGCAAGGAGCGGGTGGCGGTCACCGCGATGCCCGAGACCTACCGGGCGCGCCGGGCGCTCAGGGACACCGGCCTCGCCCTCGGCATCCCGCCCGCCGACGTGGACCGGATCGCCAAGAGCTTCCCGCACCTGCGCGCCTGCGACATCACCAGCGCCCTCGCCGAACTGCCCGAACTACGGCAACTGGCCGCCGAGGCACCCCGCTACGGCCCCCTGTGGGAACTCGCCGAGGGCCTCGACTCCCTGGTCCACGGCATGGCCATGCACCCCTGCGGTGTGGTCGTCAGCGACGCCGGCCTCCTGGACCGGCTGCCGGTGCAGCCCACCCCGCAGGGCGACTACCCCATGGCCATGGCCGCGAAGGAGGAGATCGAGGCGCTGGGCAACATCAAACTCGACGTCCTGGGCGTCCGGATGCAGTCCGCGATGGCTCATGCGGTCACGGAGATCGAACGGACCACCGGCAACCACATCGACCTGGACGACCCCGGGCAGGTGCCGCTCGACGACGTCTTCGCCTTCAAGCTCATCCAGGCCAGTCAGACCCTCGGCCTGTTCCAGCTGGAGTCGCCCGGCCAGCAGGACCTGCTGTCCCGGCTCCAGCCGCGCGACGTCCAGGACGTCATCGCCGACATCAGCCTCTTCCGCCCCGGCCCGGTCGCCGGTGGCATGCCCGAGCGGTACATCGCCGCCCGCCACGGCGGCGTACCCGACTACGCCCACCCGGATCTGGAGCCGGTGCTCGCCGACACCTACGGCGTGACCATCTGGCACGAGCAGATCATCGAGACCCTGCGGGTGCTGACCGGCTGCGACCGGGCCTTCGGGGAGATCACCCGGCGGGCGCTGGGCGACAAGGAGCAGCTGCCCAGGATCAGGGACTGGTTCCACGAGCGGGCCGGTGCGCGTGGCTACAGCGCGGCCGTGCGGGAGGAGGTGTGGAAGACCGTCGAGGCCTTCGGCGCGTACGGTTTCTGCCGCGCCCACGCGGTCGCCTTCGCCGTACCCGCCCTGCAGAGCGCCTGGCTCAAGGCGCACCATCCGGCGTTCCTGCTGGCGGGCCTGCTCGAACACGATCCCGGGATGTGGCCCAAGCGGGTCCTGGTCGCCGACGCCCGCCGGGGCGGGGTGCCCGTCCTGCCCGTCGACATCAACCACTCCCGGATCAGGCACACCGTGGAGAAGACCGACGGAGACCGGTGGGGCGTACGCCTCGCGCTGTCCGCGGTGCACGGCATCAGCGAGGCGGAGTGCGCGCGGATCGAGGCGGGGCAGCCGTACGGATCGCTGTCCGACTTCTGGCAGCGGGCCCACCCCGGCAGACCGGTCGCCGAACGCCTCGCCGAGATCGGCGCGCTGAGCTCTCTGCACGACGGCCGCCTCACCCGCCGCGACCTGCTGCTCCAGATCGCCGAACTCCATCGCCAGTCCCGCAACCGGTCCGCGCACGAGGGCCAGCTGCCCATCACCGCGGACGCGGTCGGCGGGGCGGAGCCGAGCGGGCTGCCGGAGATGACCGGCCGTGAGGCCCTGAGCGCCGAGCTGAGCACCCTCGGCATCGACGTCTCCCGGCACCTGATGGAGCACCACCACCGGTTGCTGCGTGAGATCGGCGCGACCGACGCGGCGCACCTGGCCGGGATGCGCGCCGGTCAGCAGGTGCTCGTCGCCGGGGTACGGGCTTCGACGCAGACCCCGCCGATCGCGAGCGGCAAGCGGATCATCTTCGTCACGCTGGAGGACGGGTCCGGGCTGGTCGACCTGGCGTTCTTCGAGGACTCGCACCCGGCGTGCGCGTACACCGTGTTCCACAGCGGGCTGCTGCTGGTGCGCGGCACGGTGCAGGTGCGCGGCACCCGTCGTACCGTCGTGGGCGCCATGGCCTGGGACCTGGACGAGATCGCCGCCGCCCGCCGCGACAACGGCCCGCAGGCCGCGCTCGCCCTGCTCGGCGCCGACCGCCCGCACCCGACCCCCGCCCAGCCGCGGCGCACCCTGGCCGACGGCACCGCGGGCGCCCGGCTGCACCCGTACGCCGACCTCCAGCCGGCCGGTACCCGCTCGGCCGACCTGAAGAAGTTCGGCCACCGAAGCCCCGGGAGCGCGGGATGAGCGGAACGAGTACACGGCAGCGGCACATCGCCCACCTCCACCTGCACGCCATGCTGACGGAGGAGCAGTACGCCAACATAATCGAACTGGTGTCTGGTATCACGCCACACGTCCAGGCCGTCCCGCCCCACGCCGTCCAGCTCGACCTGACGTCGGCGCTCCGGTACTTCGACCTGTCCCCCTACGACACGGTCCAGATGGCGTTGATGAGGCTGAAGGGCCTGTACGGCATCGACGGCAGCGCCGGGCTCGCGGGCAACCGCATGCTCGCGGCGATGGCGGCCGACGCGTCCGCGCCGGGCGAGACCACCTGGGTTCCCGCCGCCGACGCGGCCGACTGGCTGTATCCCCGGCCGGTCACCGCGCTCCCGGGGGTCGGCCGTGTCACGGCGGAGACACTCGGCCGATACGGCCTGCACACCATCGGGCAGGTCGTCGACCTGCCCGCGGGAACCCTCCAGCGCCTTCTCGGCGCGGGCCCCGCGCGGCTGCTGGCGGAGCGCGCCCGCGGCCACGACCCCCGGCCGGTCGTCCCCTCGGAGCCGGCGGCGCACCTGGCCGCCGACCTCGTACTGGAGCGGGACTCCCTCGACCCTGCCCGCCACCACCGGGCGGTCGTCGGACTGGCCGACCGGATCGGCCAACGACTGCGTGGCGAGGGTCAGGTGGCCGACCGGCTCACCCTCACCGTGCGGTACGCCGACCGCAGCTCCACCACCCGTACGCGCCCGCTGCCGGAACCCACCGACCACTCACCGGTCCTCGCCGCGGCGGCCCTGGGACTGCTGGCCTCCCTCGGGCTGCAGCGCGCACGGGTCCGCGCCTTCGCGATCCGTGCCGACGGGCTGCGGCCGGCCGACAGTGCCTACCGGCAGCTCTCCCTGGACCCCGGCGACGCCCGCGCCCACGCCGCCGAAGCTGCCGCGGACCGTGCCCGCCGCCGCTTCGGGCCGGAGGCCGTACGGCCGGCCGCCCTGGCGAACTGACCGCGGCCCCGGGGCAGGGGTGACGTGCTGGGGGAGCGGAGTGCGCGTGTTGTAGGGCCGTTTGGGCCGTATCGCGCCCTATGGTCCCCTCAGGCCCGGCTGGTGACACCTCATCAGGCGAGTGGTTCGCGACCGGTTACTCGGAAGTTTTACTGACGCGTAACTTCACGCTTGCACTACTCGTCCGTAACTTGATGAGTGAACAGCATCCTTCGTGATCCGGATCACAGGGCGTAAGGCCGTCGCACCTCCCTTGAGCCGCAAGGAGATCACCCGATGCTGCCCTGGAAACGAGTGCTCAGACCCCTGACCGCGCTGCTCCTCGCCGCCGCCGTCGCCACCGTTCCCGCCGCCACCGCCCACGCCTCCAGTGCCCCCACCACCGGCTGGAACGACTACTCCTGCCGCCCCTCCGCCGCCCACCCCCGCCCGGTGATCCTGGTCCACGGCACCCTCGGCAACTCCGTCGACAACTGGCTCTCCCTCGCCCCGTACCTGGAGGACCGCGGCTACTGCGTCTTCTCCCTCGACTACGGCCAGCTGTCCGGCGTCCCCGTCTTCTACGGCCTCGGTCCCATCGACAAGTCGGCAGAGCAACTCTCCGCCTTCGTAGACAAAGTGCTCGCCGCGACCGGTGCCGCCAAGGCCGACCTCGTAGGCCACTCCCAGGGCGGCATGATGCCCCGCTACTACCTGAGGTTCCTCGGCGGCGCCGCCAAGGTGAACGCCCTCGTCGGCCTCGCCCCCGACAACCACGGCGCCACCCTCAGCGGCCTCACCAACCTGCTGCCGTACTTCCCCGGCGCCTCGGACCTGATCAAGGCCACCACCCCCGGCCTCGCCGACCAGATCCCCGGCTCCGCGTTCCTCACCAAGCTCAACGCGGGCGGCGACACCGTCCCCGGAGTGCACTACACGGTGATCTCCACCAAGTACGACGAGGTGGCCACCCCCTGGCAGAGCCAGTTCCTGACCGGCTCGGACGTCCACAACGTCCTGCTCCAGGACCTGTGTTCGCTCGACCTCTCCGAGCACGTGGCGATCGGGCTCTTCGACCGGATCGCCTTCCACGAGGTGGCCAACGCGCTCGACCCGGCCCACGCCACCGCCACCAGTTGCGCGTCGGCGTTCAGCTGAGCCACCGCCCAACTGAACGCCGCCGGGGCCTGTCCGGCCTGAGCCGCCGGTCAGGCCCCGGAGTCATGAGGGATCAGCGCCGCGGCGCCCGCCGCCGCACCGACAGGAAGAGCGCGCCGGAGCCCAGTGCCAGGGCAGCCGCCCCGCCGATCGCCAGGTACGGCGTGGAGCCGTCGCCGCCGGTCGCGGCGAGCGTCGTCTCCGTGCCTCCCGCGGGCTCGGGCGCGTCGGCCTCCGTGACCGGCGCCGCCGAGGTGCTCGCGCCGTCGTCGCCGTGACCGCCGTGCTCGACCGTCGACCTGCCGGCACCGGCCGCGATCTGCTCGTCGGTGGGGACGGAAGCGGCCGGGGCCGGGGAGGCGCTCGCGGCCGTACCGGTGTGAGCGTTGTCACCGCCCCCGAAGTCCACGTCCGAGCAGGAGTAGAAGGCCTCCGGGCTGTCCGAGCGCTGCCAGACCGCGTACAGCAGCTGGCGGCCGGTGCGCTCGGGGAGGGCACCGGAGAACGTGTAGGAACCGCCGGCCGCGACCGGGTCGACGGCCGTCGCCACCGGGTGGTCGAGGTCCAGGTCCGCCCAGGCCGGCGGCTTGGCCGGGTCGTAACCGGCCTTGGTCAGGTACACCTTGAAGGTGCCCTTGTGCGGCGCGGTCACCCGGTACCTGAAGGTGTACGACCCGCTGCTCACGTTCGTCGCCGGCCAGTCGGCCCGGGCCAGGTCGAGGCCCTTGAACTCCTCGTTGCCCGCGCTGCACAGCTTCCCGTCCGGGATCAGCGCCCGGTGCCGGCCGTCGGCGTCGCCGAGGCGGATGCCGTTCCAGTCGTAGAGGGCCTGCGTGCCGCCGACCGCGACCGCAGCCCTGCACGCGTCGGACTTCGGGTTCTCCGGGTTCTCCGCGTAACACTGGGCGACCCGGCTGACCGGGTCGCCCATCGTGCCGTGCGCGGACGCGGGCGCGGCGGCGAACGTGACCGCACTCACGCCGAGCGCGACGGCGACGACGAGCTGACGGCGTGTTGCGGGCATGCGCGGACTCCTCGGAGCGGTCCTCGGGGTGGGCTCGGCCGGGCCGGAATCCCGTGGGGGCGATCAGAAAGCTAGCCCCAAGAAACCGTGGAATCGCCTGCTGGGAGCGGGCGACGGAGATCCTTATGGTCGCCTTAAGGGAGTGTTCGGACTGCGCTGAGGTAGCTAGCGTTCACGCCATGACGAACGACGAGATCCGGCCCGCCCGGCCCGCCGACGTACGGGCCGTGAAGGCCGTGACCGACATGGCGTACCACCACTACATCGCGCGGATCGGGGTGGTGCCGCAGCCCATGGAGGCGGACCATACGGCGAATGTGGCCGCGGGCCGGGTGTTCGTCGTCGGGGAGCCGGTGGTCGGGCTCGTCGTCGTCGATGCCCACGAGGACCACCTGTTCCTCGACAGCATCGCCGTCCACCCCGACGCGCGCGGCACGGGGGTGGGACGGCGGCTGCTGGAGTTCGTGGACGCACGCGCGCGTGCGCTCGGCCTGCCCGAGGTCAGGCTCTACACGAACGCGTCGATGTGGGAGAACCAGAAGATCTACCCGAAGTACGGGTACGAAGTCGTCGAGCGGCGGGTGGACGGGCCGTACGACCGCATCCACTACCGCAAGCGGCTGAACTGAAGGGCGCGGTGGTGCGCACGGTCAGCCGTCCGGCCACCAGGTGCGTGCGATGTCCTTCCGCACCTCCGGGCGTCCGGCCGGGCGTGCGTCGGCTTCCTCGCGGATCCGGCGGCTGTCCGTCCTCTTCAGGGGCTTCTGCACAGTAGTGCGGCGCATGGCTGCCTCCTTCAGCGCCTACCGAGTTCCGCGTTGTCACGGAGATAGACGCTTTCGGTGAGAGTTACTCATCCGTGCCGGTCTGTCAGTGGTCGCTGTCACACGGATCGAGTGTCAGTGGTGGGTGTCACGCTGAGGGCATGAGGAATGAAAGTGATCGGACGGTTGCGGTGGGTGTCGACTGGGACGCCGAGGCGGCCCGGTTCGACGAGGAGCCGGATCACGGCCTCGGTGTGCCCGAGGTCCGTGCGGCCTGGGCGGCACGGCTGCGGGCGTGGCTGCCCGAACGCCCCGCCGACCTCCTCGACCTCGGCTGCGGCACCGGCAGCCTTTCCCTCCTCGCCGCCGAGCAGGGCCACCGCGTCACCGGGGTCGACAGCTCCCCGGCGATGGTGGAGCGGGCCCGCGCCAAGCTGGCCGGGCGTGACGCGGTGTTCCTGCTCGGCGACGCGACGGCACCGCCGGTGGGCGAGCGGCTCTTCGACGTCGTTCTCGTACGGCATGTGCTGTGGGCGCTGCCCGACCCCGCGCGGGTACTGCGGCACTGGCGGAGCCTGCTGCGGCCCGGGGGACGGTTCGTGCTGGTGGAGGGGGTGTGGGGGACCGTGACCCCGGTCGGCGTACCCGCCGCCCTGCTCACCGCCCTCCTCGCCCCGCTCGCCGCGGACGTGCGCGTGGAGCCGCTGTCCGCGGCGGCGGTGCTGTGGGGGAAGGAGGTGGACGACGAACGGTACGCGGTGGTGGCGACGGTGTGAGGGTGCCGGAGGGTGTCGGGGGCCTCAGGACAGCAGGGCGGCGAAATCCGGCCCGTGGGCCAGGCCCTCCAGGGTGTCCAGGGCGACCACGGCCGCCGCCGCGGCCTCCGGGTCCCGCGCCGCCAGCCCGCTCTCGGCGAACTCGTCCTCGTCCAGGCGGCGTACGTCCGTACCGTCGGCGGAGCGCCACAGGTCCAGGTCGAGGTCCTCGACGACCAGCCGGCCGCCGCTGAGCGTCGCCGGCCGGGTGACGTCGCAGTACCAGCCCTTCAGCGTGCCGTCGGCGGCGCGCACCTCCTTCACCGCGTACCAGCGGTCCCGCCAGTAGAACTCGGTGAAGACATCGCCCTGTTCGAAGCGGACGAAGCCGAAGTCGCGTGGCGTGTCACCGGCCCAGGGGGCGCGCACCGCGATCCGGGTACCGTCGTCGTGCAGCAGCTCGGCGGGGTAACGGATCTTCGTGCGGCCCGCCTTGACCAGCACGACGTCCACCGTGCCGGTCGGCTCAGCCGAGTTCGCGGACATACCTGACCTCCGTCGCGCAGATGTCGTACCCGAACCACTTGTTGATCGCGAGCATCGGGCCGTTGCCGCTGTCGTTGCCCGTGAACGCCTGCGTGCAGCCGGCGGCACGGGCGCGGTGCAGCGAGTCGTTCTTGGCGAGCTTGGCAAGTCCCCGGCCGCGGAAGGCGCGGGCCGTGCCGGTCATGACGGTGCCGTACCGGGTGCCGCCGTCGGTGCGGGCCGCGCTGAAGGCGGCGGGGCGGCCGTCGACCAGGACGACCGAGGTCAGCTCGCGGCTGAACAGCGGGTGCCGCCAGGTCCCGTCCAGCCAGGCCCGGTAGTCGGCGAACTCCGTGTCGATGTCGCTCGGTTCGTCCCGCGTCGTCTCCGCGTCGAGGGCGAAGAGCGGGCGCGGGTCGTCGGCGAAGTCGGCGCCGGTGCGCAGTTCCACGCCGGGCGGAGGGGTCCGCAGCGGGGGGAGCGCGCCGTGCGCGAGGTCGAGCCGGAGGAAGTGGGCGGAGCGGCTCGCGCGGTAGCCGTGGCGCTCGGCGAAGGCGCGGTTGGCCGGGGCGTCCAGGACCCAGGCGTACGAGGTGCTCGCGCCGACGGCCGACAGGTGCGCCTCCGCCGTGCGGGCCAGGAGGGTGCCGGCGCCCCGGCCGGTGCGCTCCGGATGCACGTACACGTTGGCGAAGCCCTGGCCCGGCTCCGTGCTCTCGTGGGCGAGGCCGACCTGGGCGGTGCCGACGATCTCGCCGTCCTTCTCCGCGACCAGCTGGCGGAAGCGGGCGTCGGGGTGGGTGTGGGTGAGGTCGTGGACCAGGGACTCCGGGGTGAACAGGATGAAGGGGAGGGCGAGCTGCCGGACCCGTGCGAAGCCCTCGGCGTCGGACCGGACGTCGGTGCGCAGGTCACGCACGATCACTGTCATGGGGCGCACGCTATGCGGGGCGTGTCCGGGATGCCTCTCAATTTCCGGCGGGTACGGGAGAATCGGGCCGTGACCTTGAAGATCCACATCGATGACAGCGCGCCGCCGTACGAGCAGGTGCGGGCTCAGATCTCCGAGCAGGCGCGGGGCGGGGTGCTGCCGGTGGGGTACCGGCTGCCGACGGTGCGGGGGCTGGCCGAGTCCCTGGGGCTGGCGGTGAACACGGTCGCCAAGGCGTACCGGGCCCTGGAGACCGACGGGGTGATCGAGACGCGGGGGCGCAACGGTACGTTCGTCGCCGCGGCGGGGTCGGCCGCCGAGCGCGAGGCGTCGCTGGCCGCCCAGGCCTACGCCGAGCGGGCGCGGCGGCTGGGCCTGGCCGAGGAGGAGGCACTGGCCGCGGTACGGGATGCGCTGCGGGCGGCGTACGGCGGGGGCTGAGGAGAGCCCGGCACCGCCGGCACACGCCGTCGTGGTTGATCGCCGTCGCGGCGGAACGAAGAAAGCCGACGGAGGACGAGCGAGCCGCCGGACCATCCCGAGCCGACCGCCTCGACGACCGTGGGCCGGGGTGAGGGCGCGAGTGGGTGGGAGGGTGCGAGCTGGTCGGTGCGGTGGTCGTGGGCCGGGGTGGCCGTCGTGGGCCGGGGTGAGGGCGCGAGTGGGTGGGAGGGTGCGAGCTGGTCGGTGCGGTGGTCGTGGGCCGGGGTGGCCGTCGTGGGCCGGGGTGAGGGCGCGAGTGGGTGGGAGGGTGCGAGCTGGTCGGTGCGGTGGTCGTGGGCCGGGGTGGCCGTCGTGGGCCGGGGTGAGGGCGCGAGTGGGTGGGAGGGTGCGAGCCGGTCGGTGCGGTGGTCGTGGGCCGGGGTGGCCGTCGTGGGCCGGGGTGAGGGCGCGAGTGGGTGGGAGGGTGCGAGCTGGTCGGTGCGGTGGTCGTGGGCCGGGGCGAGGTGGTGGGGTGGCTGTGGGGTGGGGGGAGGAGTTCGGAGGGTTTCGGATCGGTTGCCGCTCACTTCTCTGTCGAGGCTCCTGAGTCTTCCGCCGCAGCGGTGTCCCGCCACGACGTCGGTATCCGGCGGTGCCGGGACGTGGTCGGTGGGCAAGGGGGAGCATGGTGTCACCTGCTGGTGCTCAGGTCCGGTGTTCTTGTCACCGTCAAGCCCGCTCGTTCCGCCGTTCTCCCGAACGCCACCGCGTCCCGCACCGCCGCCCCGCCCGGGTCGTTGTTGAAGTACGTGTGGACGTCGGCCTTCCTGGGGTACGCCGTGGCGATGCGGTCGACCCACGTCTCCAGGGAGCGGCGGCCGTAGCGGGGCCAGGGGGTGGCCCGGCCCTCGTGGAAGCGGACGTAGGCCCAGTCGGCGGTGCGCCAGAGCGGGGTCATGGCGTGGGCCTGGACGTCGGCCCAGCACAAGGCCGCGCCCCGGGACTCCAGGACCTCGCGGGTCTCCGGCGTCCACCAGGAGTCGTGCCGGGGCTCGACCGCGACGCGGACCCCGCGGGGGAAACAGGCCAGGCAGGCGTCCAGCAGCGGCGGGTCCGCCCTGAGCGTCGGCGGGAGCTGGAGGAGGACCGGGCCCAGCCGGTCGCCGAGGCCCGCCGCGTGGGTCACCAGCCGCTCGACCGGCTCCTCCGGCTCCTTGAGACGCTTGATGTGCGTGAGGTAGCGGCTCGCCTTGACCGCGACTACGAAGTCCGGCGGGACCCGCTCCCGCCAGGACTCGAAGTTCTCCCGGGTCGGGAGCCGGTAGAACGCGTTGTTCAGCTCGACCGTCGTGAACTGCCTCGCGTACTCCTCCAGCCACGAGCGCACGGGCACACCGGCCGGGTACAGGACGCCCCGCCAGTCCCGGTACTGCCAGCCCGACGTTCCGACGAAGAGGGGCATACCTCCATCAAAGCACCGGCTAGAGGTACAGGCCCGCGTCCACGCCCTCCCGCGCCCCCGGCACCGACGTCGGCGCCGTGCCCCGGCGCAGTGCGTACAGCTCCGCCAGGGTCGCCCCGTCCCGGCCCACCCCCTCCTCCGTACCGAGCCAGTTCGCCGCCTCGCGGTGGGTCAGCGCGCCCACCTCGATCCGGGCCAGGCAGCGGCCGGGCCGGACCACCGCGGGGTGCAGCCGCTCAAGGTCCTCGTTGGTGGTGACGCCGACCAGGACGTTGCGGCCCTGCCCGAGCAGGCCGTCGGTGAGGTTCAGCAGGCGGGACAGCGCCTGCCCGGCCGTGTGCTTGGCCTCGCCGCGGATCAGTTCGTCGCAGTCCTCGAGGAGCAGGAGCCGCCAGCGGCCCTTGCCGGCGCCGTCCTCCTCGCCGATCGCGATGTCCATCAGATAGCCCACGTCGGAGAAGAGCCGCTCCGGGTCGAGGACGCAGTCCACCTGGCACCAGTCCCGCCAGGACCGGGCGAGGGTGCGCAGCGCGGAGGTCTTGCCGGTGCCCGGCGGACCGTGCAGCAGCAGGAGGCGGCCCGCGATGTCCTCCGGTGTCGTCTTCATCAGGCGGTCCATCGCGTCCGCGACCGGCGCCGTGTAGTTGGCGCGGACCTCGTCCCAGGTGCCCGCGGAGATCTGCCGGGTGGTGCGGTGCGGGCCACGGCGCGGGGAGACGTACCAGAAGCCCATCGTCACGTTCTCCGGCTGCGGTTCCGGCTCGTCGGCCGCGCCGTCCGTCGCCTCGTTGAGGACCTCGGCGGCCAGTTCGGCGGTGGTGGCGGTGACGGTGACGTCGGCGCCGCGGTTCCAGCGGGAGACGAGCAGGGTCCAGCCCTCGCCCTCCGCGAGCGTCGCGCTGCGGTCGTCGTCACGCGCCACCCGCAGTACCCGCGCCTCCTTCGGCAGCAGGGTCGCCCCGGACCGCACCCGGTCGATGTTGGCCGCGTGCGAGTAAGGCTGCTCGCCCGTCGCGAAGCGGCCGAGGAACAGCGCGTCGACGACGTCGGACGGGGAGTCGGAGTCGTCGACGTTGAGCCGGATCGGCAGCGTCTCGTGCGGCTTGGCAGACATGTCGCCATGATCCGTCACCGGGGCCCGCAGCGCACCCGTTTTCCGAAGTGGGAGAAGAGTGTCGGGTGTGCACCGAGCTTCCGGAGTATCCCGGGGAGGTCACGTACGCGGCCCCCGGACGCGCCCGCCCCGTGGCCGCGGCGGCCGATCCCCGATACCCGCCCCCGGGGCGATTTCCGCCGTTACAGTTGTCCTTGATGGGACGTCATGGGTGGAATTCGGTGACTCGGCGGTGGCGGCTCACCGCCCTGCTCGGGGTGGGTGTGGCCGCGCTCGCCCTGATCGCGACACTGGTCAGCACACTTCCCGGGGGCGGCGCCGACACCGCGGGCACGACCCGCGACGGCGACAAGGTGCACGGCACCCCCGCCACCCCGCCGGTCACCACCGGGCCGTCCGTGGGCTGGGGGTTCACGCACACCCAGTACAGCGCCGACGAGGGCAGCACGACCGCCACCGAGCGGGTCGAGGACCGGCTGTCCCAGGACGCCGGGATGCCCCAGGACCAGGCCGTCATGGGCTGGGGCGCCGACAACCCCGAGCCGGTGAAGGGGCGTTACGATTTCGGCGCACTGGACCGGCGCGTCGACTTCATGCGCAGGTCGGGCGCCACCCCGGTGATCACCCTGTGCTGCTCCCCGGACTGGATGAAGGGCGGCAGGGCCGGGGTGGACAACACCGACTGGAGTCAGGCCGCCCTGGAGACCGCGCCCACCCCCGACCACTACCAGGACTACGCCGACCTCGCCGCGACCGTCGCCAGGCGCTACCCGGACGTACGGCACTTCATCGTCTGGAACGAGTTCAAGGGGTTCTGGAACAACGCGAAGAACCGCTGGGACTACGAGGGCTACACCGAGCTCTACAACCTCGTCTACAAGGCGTTGAAGGCCGTCGACAAGGACATCATGGTCGGCGGCCCCTACCTCGTCATGGACAGCTTCGACCCGCGCCAGACCGAGAACGCCTCGGCCACCCTCAAGGGTGACTGGGGCGTCATGGACCAGCGGGTCGTCGACGCCTTCGACTACTGGAACACCCACAAGGCCGGCGCCGACTTCGTGGTCGTCGACGGGTCCAGCTACACGAACGACGACGACATGCTGCCGGACGAGTTCGCCGCCACGGAGAAGCTGACCTACGTCAGTGAGTGGGTGCGCAGACGCACGCACGACCTGCCGCTGTGGTGGGCCGAGTACTACGTCGAGCCCGCCGACGGCCGGGACCGACGCGACGGCTGGACCGAGGACCACCGGGTCGCCGTCCAGGCCACCGGCATGATCGCCCTGGTCAGGGGCGGCGCCGACTCCGGCTTCTACTGGAACCCGGAGGACGGGAAGGGCGGAGACTGCGCAGGCTGCCTGTGGTCCACGACCGACAGCGGGGGCGGCGGGCGGGCACTGCCCATGTACGACCTGGTGTCACGCTTCGGGAAGGCGTTCCCGCCGGGGACGAGGTACGAGACGGTCTCCGTCGCCAGGGACGACGTGCCCGAGGTACGCGTCCTCGCCGGCGACAGGACGGTCCTGGTGGTCAACACCGTCGACCGGGCGATCACCGCACAGGTGGACGGGAAGCGGTTCGGCATGAAGGCCTACGAGGTGAAGTGGCTCACCAGGTGAACCCGGTGAGCCACTTCGGCCGGCCTGCTACTTGAGCGTCAGGAACCGCTGCGCCAACGAGGCCAGCAGCACCGCCAGCAGCGGCAGCGAGAACCAGAAGCTGCCCTGCAGCCACCGCAGTTGACGCACCCCGGGCCGGACCGCGACCCGGACCACCTCGCGTGCCGTCAGCAGCAGGACCAGCGCGAGAGCGGCCAGTCCGCCGATCACCGACCACGGCGTCCAGGTGATCCGCGGCCCGATCGGCCCCGGATCCGGCTTCGCCACCGCGCCGGCGGGCCGCGTCCGCAGTGCGTACATGGTCACGTCGTCGTTGACCAGGACCTTCGTCAGGTCCTGCCGGTCGTCCAGGTTCTGGATCAGCCGGCTCTCCCAGGTCGCCGAGTAGCCGGCGTCCATCCGGAGATAGACGACCTGACTCGTGTTGACCATCAGATACGAGTTCGGACCCGCGTCCCTCAGCGCCTTGACCAGGCTCGACACCAGCACCGGGTCGGCCGGGGCGAGTGTCGGCAGGTAGTCGACCCGCTCCATGTCCCTCGCGCCCCAGGGGATCGCCGGGGTCACGTCGTTGACGGTGTCGTTGCTCAGCCACAGCAGCCGTACCGTCGGCCTGTCGTGGGCGTACACGTAGTCCATGGCGGCGACCTCGCCGGGCCGGACCCGCTCGAAGGACTCGTTGCCCCAGCGGGCCACCAGGAAGCCGCCCATGAGCAGCAGCCCGGCCAGCAGCGCGGCCACCGGCGCCAGGCTGATCCTGTCCTTCTCGCGCTCCTTCGCCGTGGCCCCGGTGCGCGGGAACAGGGCGAGCCCGGCCAGCAGGGCCGCGCCCGGCACGGCGAACATGAAGACGCGCAACGCCATCTCGCCGCCGTACGACTGCATGCCGAAGCCCAGGAACGGCACGGAGGTCAGGACCAGCAGGGAACGCTCGCGGTACCGGTGGAAGCGCCGGCGCCACCAGCCCCAGACCGCGAACACCATCATGCTCCCGGCCAGCAGGACCCGGACGTACAGCACCAGCTTGTGGGTCGAACTGCCGCCCTGGATACGGCCGGAGACCGAGGTGGAGACATTGCTGCCGACCCCGCCGACCCCGCCGAACAGCTCGTTGAAGTGCCCCGACCAGTAGGGCTCGGCCATGAAGCCCAGCCAGACGGCCGCGACCACCCCGAACAGCAGGGGCAGGCCCCGCAGTTCGGACCGGCCGACCAGCACCAGGGCCGCCAGCACGCCCAGCATCACGAACGGGGTGAGCTGGTGCGCCGGTACCGTCGCCGCGTACAGGCCGACCAGCACCATGAGCAGCACGGCCTGCTGACGGCGGTTCGCCGGCTCGACCTCCGCCTCGCCCGGGCGGAACCTCGCCCAGACGACGTGCGGGGCACGGAACCAGACGAGCAGGATCGCCACGAACATCAGGTAGAGCAGGTACGTGAAACCCTGCGGGGAGAAGTAGTCCTGGCCGACCCAGCCGCACAGCACGAAGATCCAGATGCCGGTCCACTTCGCCCGCCAGCTCGCCCGCAGCGACCGCACGAGCAGGAACATCGGGGCCAGGTAGGCGAGCTGGATGAACGTCGGCCACCAACGGATGACCTCGGTGAAGTCCGTGACCCCGCAGGCCCGGCCGAGGAACGCGGCCGCCGCGAAGAACCCCGGCCAGCTCCACCGGGCGTCCAGGTCCGGTACGGCCGAGCCGGTGCGGTCGATGTAGTCGATGAACCCGAGGTGCTGCCAGGCGGTCGGGAACCGCGGCTCCGTCTCGATCACGGCGGGCAGCGCGTGCAGCGACACGACCGTCGCCAGCAGCGTGACCAGGAGCAGCGCCCTGTGCTCCCGGCGCAGCCACAGCAGCGCGGCGAAGACCGTGACCAGCAGGGCCGCCCCGACCAGCGTCGGCAGCGGCAGCACCGAGACCAGCCCGAGCCCGCCCATCCGGTCCAGGTCGGCGTCGTCGAGCCGGGTCGCCGGCACCCAGTAGAGCAGCAGGGCGGCGGCCAGCAGGCAGCCGAGGACGACGCCCGGGCGGGTGGGCGTCAGCCGCTCCCGCAGCGAGCGCGCCGACGCGGGCCCGGACTCCTCCGGAACCTCGGCCGGCCCGTCCGGCGCCGCCGGCTCGCCGGGTACGGCGGCCTTCCCGAACGGCGCGTCGACCTCCGCCTCCCTGAGCAGCGAGGCCTCGGCGGGCCCCAGCGAGGACTCCGAGTGCGGCTCCCGCTCCTCCACCGGCAGCCCCAGGTTCCGCGGCGGTCGCAGTGCCCACGTCGGCCGGTCGTCCGGCCGGACGACCGGCGTACCCGTGGGCGGAGTCCCCGGCCCCGGCCGGACGTCGGGCCGCCGCTCCACATGGTCGAAGTCCACATGGATGCCGAGGGCCAGGGTGTCGGTGTCCAGCGCCCAGGCCGGACCCCGCCTGCGCGGGGCGGTGGCGGCCGGCACCTCGCGCGCCCCCAGGTCGGCGAGGTCCCCGTCCGGTGCGGCGTCCGCGGGGATCTCGGCCGGGGCGGCCCGCAGCGTCCGCCACAGCCGGGGCGCCGCGATGGTCACGATCACCGCGAGGCTGGAGATCTCGGCCACGCCCGCGCCGGTCAGCCCCAGCCGGGGCAGCAGCAGCAGGGTCAGGCCGAGGACCAGCACGCACAGCAGCCCCTGCAGCCAGGCCAGGCCCGCGGTACGGCTCTGCGCGCGCAGCACCGCGAAGTACGTCTCCATCACGACCCGGAGCAGCGCGCCGACCGCGAACCAGCGCAGCAGCGGGGTCGCCGCGTCCGCGTAGCCGGGCCCGAACACGCCGAGGATCCAGGGCGCCCCGAAGAACAGCAGCGCGCAGATGGGGATCATGATCCGGGCCATCCGCTTCAGCGCCGCCCGCGCGTTGCCGGCCAGCCGTGCCGGGTCGTGCGAGCCCTCGACGGTGAGCGAGGCGCCCATGTTGATGGCGAGCAGGTTGGTGGTGCCGCCGATGGTGGTGGTGATGTAGAAGTACGCGTTGTCCTCGGAACTGACCTGCGAGGCGATGATGACCGGCACCAGGTAGACCACGGCGAGGGAGAACAGCGAGCCGGTGTAGTCACCGGCCAGGAACCTGCCGATCTCCTTGAGCGTGGGCGGCCTCGCGTGGTCCGCGGTCGCCCTGACGTGCCGGGGCACCAGGCGCCGGAACACCAGCCAGCCCAGCGGTACGAACGAGGTGGCGATCGCGGCGACCCAGGAGACGAAGACACCGGCCATCGGGACCGCCGCCGCGAACGCGACGAGCAGCGCCAGCTTGACCGCCGAGAACACGGTGTTGCCCACCGGTACCCAGGGCGCGTTGCGCAGTCCGGTCAGCACGCCGTCCTGGAGCGTGAGCAGGTTCCAGGCGATCACGGCCAGCACGAACCCGAGCCCGGGCAGCGGCCCGTGCAGGAAGCGGTACGACGGCCCCCAGACGCCCAGCGTCATCAGGAAGACCCCGGCCGCCAGCGCCACGATCAGCGAACTGCCCGCGTAGGTACGGAAGATGAGCTTGCCGGTCTGGCGTCCGGCGACCGGGATGAAGCGGGCCAGGGCGCCGGTCAGGGTCACCGCGGTGAGCCCCGCGAGGAGCTTCATGGCGGCGATGGCGGCGGAGCCCTGGCCGACCGCCGACTCGGAGTAGTAGCGGGCCGCGGCCAGCCAGAAGCCGAGGCCGAGGACGGCCGAGATGCCGGTGTTCAGCATCAGCGCGTAGGCGTTCCGGAAGAGTGGACTGCCGCCGGACGAACCGCCCCGTCCGGGCAGGCGAAGGCGGCGCCCCGACTGCTCGGGCGCCGCTGTGTCGGGTGTGTTGGCCTCTGTCGTGGTGGTCGTGTCAGACACGGGAACGGATGGCCTTCCGGCGGACCTGGCGTGCTCTGCGGAGAACGGCGTACCCCTTGGTGAGGGCACGGTCCCCGGCGAAGTTGCGGGCGATCGACCGGCCTTCGAGCAGCCGTACGAACTCCGCGGCGTCCGTACTGCGGCGCACGGTGACGCGCTGCAGTGCGAACGGACCCTGGCGGCGGCGGGCGAGACCGTTGCCGACGGCGAGCGCCTGGGCGTACCCGGCCGCCCGCACGGCCTGCCGGACCCGGTGGCTGGAGTAGCCGTACGGGTAGGCGAACGAGGCCGGTACCGCGCCGAGTTCGTCCGTGACGATCTCCCGGCAGCTCACCAGTTCGGTGCGCAGCCGGTCGTCGTCCAACTGGTCGAGCTGCGGGTGGGTGTGGCTGTGCCCGCCGATCTCGCAGCCGGCGCCCGCGAGTTCGCGGACCTGGTCCCAGTCGAGCATGGCGTCCAGGCCGCCGCCGGTGTCGTACGCCCCCCTGATCCAGCCCGTTGAGACGAACAGCGTGGACACGAAGCCGTGCTTGGCGAGCACGGGCAGGGCGTGCCGGTGCACGCCCTCGTAGCCGTCGTCGAAGGTGATGAGGACGGGACGGTCGGGGAGCGGGCCGCGGGAGCGCCAGCCGGCCGCCAGATCCGCCGTGCCGACGGGCGTGAGGCCCAGGTCGCCGACGAGTGCCATCTGCTCGGCGAAGGCCTCCGGCGCCACCGACAGCGCGCGGGTGGCGTCGTTGGGCGCGGTGGCGACCGAGTGGTACATGAGGATGGGGACCGGTGCCTCAGCCATGGGAGCCCTCCTCGATCCCGGCGACGGCGAAGGTGGCCCCGCCCCGCCGGGCCCGCACGCTCCCCACCAGGTAGCCGCCCGCCGCCGTCAGCACCCCGGCGACGATCGCACCTGCCCGGCCCGCGCCGCCCGGCCGGGCCAGCAGCGCGTCCCGCAGGCCCCGGGCCACCCCCGCGGGCAACACCCGCGTGGTGTACCGGCGTTCGGACTCCAGGCCCTTGGCGGCGCCCACACTGCGGGCGACCAGGGCCTTGGAGAGGCCCTCGGCGTAGGCGCGGGTGCGGAAGTACCCGAAGTGCTCGCGGACCTCGGGGACCCGGTGGTGGATCACCGCGCGGTCGTCGATGAGCAGCACGGCGTCCGGGCGGGCCCGGGTGAGCCGGATGCACAGCTCGGTCTCCTCGCAGCCCAGCGGGCGCTTGTCGCCGTCGCGGCCGATGCCGGTGGCGAAGCCGCCCGCCGCGTCGAAGGCCGTGCGCCGGAAAGAAGCGTTTCCGCCGAGGACGTTCCGGACCCGGACGCGGCCCGCCGGCAGCCCCCGGTAGGTGCAGCCGACGACCCAGTCGAACTCCTCCGGGAACCAGTCGGGCCGGCGGCCCGAGGCCCAGATCGGCAGGGTCCGGCCGCCGACCGCCATCACCCTGGGGTCGGCGTACCCCTCGGCGAAGCGGCGCAGCCAGTCCCGCTCGGCCACGGCGTCGTCGTCGAGAAAGGCGATGACCTCGCCGTAGGAGGCGGCGATGCCCGTGTTGCGGCCCGCGGACAGGCCGCGGGGGCCCGCGTTGGCGAGCACCCGTACCGCGGTGGCCTCTTTGTACTCCTTCGTGAGCCGTTCCAGGAGCGCGGGGTTGTGGTCGACGACCAGCAGGGTCTCCAGCGCCGGATACGACTGGGCGCGCACCGAGGAGACCGCCGCGAGGATGTCCTCCCAGCGGTCCTCCGTGTACACGCAGATCACGACGGAGATGTCGGGATCGCTCAAGACGACTCTCCCCGGCCCGTGCTGAGCATGGGGGAGTGCCGCACCTGGCGGCGCAGGTCACGCCGGTTGGAGCGCTCCTTGAGGATCACCTTGAGCACGCGCAGTCCGTCGCGGACGGCACGCAGGTTGCTGGTGCCGTGGATGCGCAGGTACTCGTAGCTCGGGATCTCCTGCACCTTCAGGCCTGCCTTGACGACCCGGATGTTGATCAGGGTCTCGATCTCGAAGCCGGTGCAGTCGAGGTCGATCTTGTCGAGGCAGTGCCGCCAGAACGCGTTGTACCCGTAGCAGAGGTCCGTGTAGCGGGCGCCGAACTTGCGGTTGACGACCGTGCACAGCGCCCAGTTGCCGAGCTTGCGGATGAAGGTCATGTCGTCCGTGCCGCCGCCGTTGGCGAAGCGCGAGCCCTTGGCGAAGTCGGCGCCCGAGACCAGGGCGGAGACGTACGACACGATCTCGTGGCCGTCGGCCGAGCCGTCGGCGTCCACCATGACGATGATGTCGCCGGTGCACGCCTCGAACCCGGTGATGAGGGCATCTCCCTTGCCCTTGCCACTCTGTTCGACGACTTTCACGTCGGGCCACAACTCCCGCGCCACTTCCACGGTGTTGTCGGTGGAATTACCGTCCACCAGGACGACTTCGTGTATCCAGGCGGGAAGGGTCTTGAAGACGTAGGGGAGATTCTCCGCCTCATTCATGGCGGGAATCACCACACTCACCGGCGGTGTGATCGCCAGGTGGGAGGAGATCGGCCGGTATTCGGTGGCCATGAGCGGATCTTGGCCCGAAGTCGGCTGACGCAGAACAGAACTCACGAGTCTTGTCCCTCTCGTCCGGTGGACCGCCCGCCCCATGGGCGGCCCGCATTGGTGTCCGGTTCGAAAGGGGGGTTCTTCTCACCCGTGGCACGGAAAAAGTATCTCCGAACCCGCAGGTGAGCTGGCAAAGCTGCCCGGTCTGCCGTAAAACGGCAGCCGGTTGCGCGGCACGACTCGGAAACGGCAGTGGTCACACGAGAAACGAAAGTGGTCATTGCGGTCACCGAGCACGGCACCCCCCTACCGCGCCCCGCCCCGGAAACATTGCGGTCCTCGAGCCCTCCCCTGGAGCCGCTAGTTGATGATCCGATGCGGGTGAGATGTATGACGGTATTGACGATTGAACCAGTATGGCAAGTCCCGGAACTGGTCCTCACGTTTTTATTGGTTTGGCCGTTACGAAACTTTGGCCGACCCTGCCCTTCAACTCGAACGGATTTTCCCGGCTCGCCGGGCCATCCGTTCGACAATGCGTTCCACCGGTCGCAGGAGTACCAGCAGAAGCAGCAGAAGGCTGATCGCGGCCACGGCGACGATGCCGCCGCGCCAGGACCAGTGGTGAGTGGCGAGCATGCCCTGGGCGACCAGCATGTCCAGGGCGACGGCACCCGCCGACGCGGTGAGCACGCGGGCCGGCGGATCGAGTCCGCGCAGTGCCGCGCCGATCGCCGCGGCAGGCGCGGCGATCAGGAAGAACAGCGCCAGGGGTCCGCGCAGCGACGCGCCCGAGTCGGTGAGCGCCAGCAGCGCACCCGTCCCGGCGACGGCCGTCGCGACCCCCGCGAGCAGGGGTTCCAGGTCCCTCCCCGGTCCTGGCCTGGCCCGTTCGTCCGCTGTTGTCGATGTCTTGAGTCGTATGGTCTGCATGACCGACTTTGCCCCCCAAGGCGTCGGATGCCGGGCTTCAATGTCGCGCAGCCGAACGCGGAGCGTCAAGCGGGTCTCCGGACATGACCGTTCCCCGGAGACACCTGATGTCTCCGGGGAACAAGTCGCTCGGTTTCGGCGTGTTCCGGTGATCGATCACGACTCGAGCCGGCGTCGAGAGCGCCGGACGATGCGGATTGACGCCCCGTCATGACTTTGTCATGGCCGCGCAATCAAGCGCGCCTGGAACGCGCAGGATCGGTCCGCTCGGGACCGGTCGGGATCCGGAACAGTCTTGGCATGGACACTTCCCGTCAACACGCGTAGTTGCTACGACAGTTATGGCAGA
Source organism: Streptomyces sp. NPDC086777 (assembly GCF_040702065.1). Classification (NCBI taxonomy): domain Bacteria; kingdom Bacillati; phylum Actinomycetota; class Actinomycetes; order Kitasatosporales; family Streptomycetaceae; genus Streptomyces; species Streptomyces sp. NPDC086777. Next base: position 82,082 of record NZ_JBFBJI010000002.1, read on the forward strand.
GATCCTGCTAAAGGGAGGTTCCATGAGACGTTCCCGAATTACGGCATACGTGACTTCACTCCTCCTCGCCACCGGCCTCGCCCTCACCGGGGCGGCCGTGACGGAAGCGCAGGCCGCGACCGGGGGCTATGTGGCGCTCGGTGACTCGTACGCATCCGGCGTCGGCGCCGGCAGCTACATCAGCTCGAGTGGCAGCTGCGACCGCAGCACCAACGCCTATCCCTACCTGTGGAACGCCGCCCACAGCCCGTCCTCGTTCTCGTTCCTCGCCTGCTCGGGCGCCACCACCGACGACGTGCTCTCCGGCCAGCTCGGCACGCTCAGCTCCTCGACCGCCCTGGTCTCGATCACCATCGGCGGCAACGACGCCGGCTTCGCCGACGTCATGACGACCTGTGTGCTCAGCTCCGACAGCACCTGCCTGTCCCGCATCAACACCGCCGAGGCGTACGTCGACTCCACCCTCCCCGGCAAGCTCGACAGCGTGTACGACGCGATCAGCGCCAAGGCCCCCGACGCCAAGGTCGTCGTCCTCGGCTACCCCCGCTTCTACCTGCTGGGCACGACCTGCCTCGGCCTCTCCTCGACCAAGCGCACCGCCATCAACAACGCCGCCGACTACATCGACACCGCGATCGCCAAGCGCGCCGCCGACCACGGGTTCACCTTCGGCGACGTCCGCAGCGCGTTCTCCAGCCACGAGATCTGCTCCAGCAGCTCCTGGCTGCACAGCGTCAACTGGCTGGACATCACCGAGTCGTACCACCCCACCGCGTCCGGCCAGTCCGGCGGCTACCTGCCGGTACTGACCAGCAACGCGTCCTGAGCCCGAAGTTCCGAGTCCTAGTACGAACCAGAGGGCGAAGGTGAGGCGGAGGCCCCGCCGGTCGGGGTCTCCGTCGTTTTGGTGCAGGTGACCGAGAACGGCACCGAGTTGGACGTCGTCTCCACCGGGCTGCGTACCTCGACGGCGATCGCGTCGCTCAGCGTCCCGCTGTCGGACCAGGTCGTCACGGTCACCTGCGTCTGCCGGGTCCTCCCGCCGCCGTCCGGGAAGGACAGCGTCTTCCAGCCCTGGTCGTCGAGCTTCCCGTTCTTCAGCACCCACCGGTACTGCACGTCCGCGGGCACGCTCCCCACCGTGAACGTCGCCGCGAACGTGGGCGCCTGCGCCGTCGAGGGCGGACATGCCCCCGAGTAGTCCGTGCGGGACCCGGCCACGCTGACCTTCACACTCTGCTCGGGCGCGGTGCTGCTCGCGGCCGCCGACGGGGACTTCGACGCGGCGCCGCTGCTGTGGGTGGGCGCCGGGGAGCTGAGGTTGCTGGCCGACTGACTCGCCCCGGCCTTGGCGCCGCCGTCGTCGCCGTTGCCGATGCCGTGGTCGAGGAGGGCGTACGTCAGTCCGCCGAGCGCGAGGACGACCAGTACCAGGCCGATGACCAGCACGGTGCCGGCCCTGCGGTCGCGGCCCGGGTCGGTGGCGGGCGGGCGGTCGTCCGCCGGGGTGGGCATCGGCGGTGTGGGGGAGAACGGCCGGGTCTGCCGGGCGACGAGGGTCGGGGCCTCGTACGGCGCCGGGACCGGGACGGTGGGGGCCGTGCCCGGGGTGCCCCCGGCCGCGACCAGCCGTAGGTCCCGCTCGGCCTGTTCGGCGGGGATCCGCGCGGCCGGGTCCTTGCGGAGCAGCCCTTCGATGACGGGGGTGAGCGGCCCGGCCCGGTACGGCGGCGGCAACTCCTCGTCCACCACCGCCCGCAGCGTGCTCAGCGGGGTGTCCTGCCGGAACGGCGAGGCGCCCTCGACCGCCGCGTACAGCAGGACGCCCAGCGACCACAGGTCGGACTCGGGACCGAACGCCCGCCCCAGCGCCCGCTCAGGGGCGAGGAACTCCGGTGAGCCGATCACCTCGCCGGTCATGGTCAGCGCCGAGCTGCCCTCGACGGTGGCGATCCCGAAGTCGGTGAGCACCACCCGGCCGTCGTTCGACAGCAGCACGTTGCCGGGCTTGACGTCCCGGTGCAGCACCCCGGCGGCGTGCGCGGCCCGCAGCGCGGACAGCACCTCGGCGCCGACGCCGGCCGCCCGCTGCGGGGACATCGGCCCCTCCGCCTCCAGCACGTCGGCGAGGGACACGCCGGGGATCAACTCCATGACGATCCAGGGCCGTCCGCCCTCCATCGCCACGTCGTACACCGTCACCACGTTGCGGTTCGCGACCCGGGCCGCGGCCCAGGCCTCGCGCTCCAGCCGGGCGTACATCCGCTCGACGTCCGAGCCGGGCAGCCCGGCAGGCGCCCGTACCTCCTTGACGGCGACGTCACGGCCCAGCACTTCGTCACGGGCCCGCCACACGGTGCCCATGCCGCCCTCGCCCAGCGGGGCCAGCAGTCGGTAGCGGCCCGCGATCACTCGCTCACGGCCCGGCTCTTCGGTCACGGGTGCCCCCCACGGCAGCTCGCGCGAATTCATCACAAACGTAACTCAGAGCAGTGCGGATGCGGCCCCCTTGAGCACCAGTCCGGCGCCCAGGGCCACGACCACGAGTGCCGAGACGAGCGGAATGGTCCTGCGGACCAGCGCCGCCGTCGGGTGGGTGGTCCAGCGAGAGCGTTTGTCCATCACCCGAGTCATTCCCGTACCCAGCCTGACGACCGCGAACCCGGCGGCGGTCAGCGTCAGCGCGAGACCGACGCCGTAGGCGACCACGAGAAGCAGCCCGAACCAGGCCTGGCCGAGGGCGGCGGCGCCGACCAGCACGACCACGGCGGAGGGGCTGGGGACGAGACCGCCGGCGAAGCCGAGGAGGAGGGTGCCGCGGAGGGTGGGGGCCGTGGAGTGGGTGTGGGTGAACCCGCCGTGACTGTGCGGCACGTTGGTGTGGCCGTGATCGGGGGCTGCGGCCCCGGACCCCCCCTCGGCCTGAACAGCCTCGTCCTCAATCGCCGGACGGGCTGGGGTATGGGGCTGAGCGCCGTGGCCATGGCCATGACCGTGGGCATGAGCATGGTCATGGGGGTGGTCGTGCCCGTGGTCGTGCGTGTGCCCGTGGTCGTGCGTGTGCCCGTGGTCGTGCGTGTGGGCGCGGGCGTGCTCGTGGGTGCCGACCAGGGCCGGCTCCCGCTTCTCGGCCGCCTCGTGGGCGTGGTCGTGGTGATGACGGCCGTGGGCGTGCGCCTGCTCGTGGGCCCTGTTCCGCCAGGCCCTGCGGGTCAGGTTGGCGCCCGCCGCCAGGACCATGAGGCCGCTCGCGATGCCCAGCCAGGCGATCACCGACGGGGTGGCCGCCGAGCCGGCCGTCACCAGGACACCGAGGGCGACCACGCCCAGGGTGTGGGTGACCGTGACCGACGCGGCGAGGGGGAGGACGTCGCGGAGGCGGGCGCGGCCGCCGCGGGCCGCCGCGGTCGCCGCCATCAGGGTCTTGCCGTGGCCCGGCGCGAGGGCGTGCATCGCGCCGAGGGCGATCGAGATGAAGAGCGCGAGCACCGCGAAGCCGACGGTGAGGTGGTTGCGGGCGACCAGGTCGGTCAGGGCCTGGGTCCAGTGGTCGATGCCGCGGGGGAGGATCTCGGCGCCCGGGGTGTCCTGACGCTCCTGGGCGAGGGCCGGGCCGCCGGGCCGCACGTGGACGGCGGCGGTGGTGATGTCGGCCGGAGAGGAGAGCAGGTCCTTGGGGTAGCTGGTGAGTTCGTGGGAGACGGACGTCTTCGGTACGTCCGTCCTCGTCAGGGTCATCCGGTCGCCGCGCGCCGTGATCTCCCGCCAGCCGGGCCCGGTGTCGGCGCCCGCGCTGTGGAAGGTCAGGGTGGCCGTGGCGCCCTGGGGGAGGGGCGCGGTGAAGCGGCACTCCACGCGAAGCGTGTTCAGGCCCGCCTGGCCGGGGCGGAGTTCGGCGTGACTGGTCCGCACGGTCAGCGGGGTGCTGCGGCCGTCGACGGTGAGCCTGCTGCCGTCGGCCGCGGTCGTGCAGCGCTGCTCGGCCCACTTCGCCGTGCCGAGCCGCTTCAGGTCGGGCTTGGCCTGGGTCGCCGGGATCTCGGCGAGGTCCTCGACGTGGTCGACCCGGAGCTGACCGGGGGCGGCGACGAGACCGTCGTACTTGTTGACGGTGAAGTTGCCGAGCGGGTGCGCGCTCGCACCCGTGGCGGACCACAGGGTCGCGGCGCAGGCCAGGGTGAGGACGGCGGCGATCCGGCGGAGGTTCACTTCGTGGCCTCCAACGCCTTGCGGGCCGTACGGGCGCCCAGCGGGGAGAAGCCCGGGTTGAGCTTGAGGGCCTTGGTGAGGGCGGCCCGGCCGGCCGCCTTGTCGCCGTCGGCCAGCTCGATCATGCCGAGGTGGTAGCCGAAGGAGGCGTTGTGGTAGCCGGTGGCGGTGGCCTGCCGGGCGTACGGCAGCGCTTCCTTCCGCTGTCCGTTGACGTACAGGGCCCAGGCCAGCGCGTCCGCCGTGTGCACGGTGTGGCGGCGGGCCCACTCGGCCCGGGCGGCCTTCAGCGCCTCGGCCTTGTTGCCGTGGTCGGCGGCGGCGAGGGCGGTGTCGAGGTCGGCGTTGACGCCGTTGGCGCGGGCGAGCGCGATCCAGGCCTCGACGAGCGCGTACTGGTCCGCGGCCTTCGTCCTGTCGCCCTTGGCGTTCCGGTCCTCGTACAGCTCGCCGAGCTCGACGAGCTGCTGGGGAAGTGGATAGCGGGAGACGACCAGTTCCATGCCCTTGATCGCGTCGGCCCGGTCGCCGAGCGCGGCCTGGACACGCGCCCGGCCCTCCACCGCCGGGATGTAGGTGTCGTCGGCCGTCAGGGCGCGGGCGTAGTAGTCCTCGGCACTGCGGTAATCGCCCTGGTTCCAGGCGAGCAGGCCGAGCTGGGCGGCCACGTAGGAGATGTCGCCCTTCGACGTGGCCGTGGACAGGGCCTGCTCCAGCACCCGCTGGGCGCCCTTCACGTCACCGCGCAGCTCCCGCACGTACGCGAACCGGGTGAACACCGGGACGCCCGGCTTACGTCGGTCGGCGAGGTCGGCCGCCTTGCCGGCCTCGTCGTAGCGGCCGAGTTCGACCAGGGCGTCGATGCGGGAGGCCAGGGCGCCGGCGCTGTACGGGTTCTGCTTCAGGGCCTGGTCCGCGTAGCCGAGGGCCGGCGCGAACTCGTGCCGGGCGGCGGCCAGCGCGGCCTCGCCGGCCAGCGCCTGGTCGTTGTCCGGGGTGATCTGCAGCGCCCGCTTCAGGGCCTTCTCGGCCTGCGGGTAGCGGGACGGGTCGCCCTTGGTGCGGGCCTGCTCGACATAGGCGAGGCCGAGGGTGGCCCAGCTGTCGGAGTCCTTCGGCTGGGCGCGGAGATGGGCCTGGAGGGAGGCGATGGTCGTGGCGAGGTCCCCGCCGGCCAGCAGGGCCGGGTCCACCGCGCTCGTCGTGGCCACCGGAGCCGTCCCGCCGTCCCGGGAGGACCCGAAGGCGATCGCCCCGCCGGTCAGCGCGATCGCCATCAGCAGTGCGGAGCCGGCGAGTTGGGCCCGCCGCCAGTTCCGCCCAGCGGCGGCGAACCGGCGCAGGGCGGTGACACGCTCGTCGTCCTTCGTCTCGGCGGGCTGCTTGTCGTTCGTACCCGGGGCCATGCCCTCTCCTAGTAACTGTTCGCGCGGGGCGGCGCGGCCCGCGCCGTGGGGGATTGGGTGGGTGCGGGCCGCGCCAGTAGATGGGGGGCGCGTTGAGCGCCCCGTAGGGGCGCTGGGGGCGCCCCCGGCCGAAGGCTGGGGGAGGAACTGCGCGACCGGCCACCGCCGACCGGCAGCCACCCCACTGCCCTTGCCGGAACGGCGACTAGTACGGCCGCCGCATCCGCCGCCGCCACCAGCCGAACCCGGTGCCGATCAGCAGTACGCCCGCCGCACCGGCCGCCGCCGACCCCGCGATCAACGTCATGTTGTCGTCACCGGAACCGGTCAGGGCGTCGCCCAGCGCGCTCTTCGTGCTGCTGCCGGCCGCCGCCTTGGCGATCTTGCCGCGCGAGCCCGACGTCGGCTCGGCCACGTACGGGAAGTACTTCTCGAAGTTCTTGTCGTTCTTGTCGACCGCGTCGCCCAGGTCGTTCTTGGAACCGACCAGTTCGCCCTCCATGACCTGGAGCGCCTCGTCGATCACGTCGTCGGTGAGGCGGCGTCCGTTCGGGAAGCCCGCGTTGTCACCGTCCAGCACACCGAGCCGCTTGGGCTTGGCGGTGGGCTTGATGGACGTGTTCAGGCGGAGCATCTCCGACGCCTTCGCCTGCGGCTGCAGCGTGTTGAGGCCCTTGACGCCCGTGAGGAACACGCTGACGAGGTCGTTGCGGGGCTCGGACGGCGCCTTGATGTTGTAGATCTGCTGGATCAGCTTCGGCAGTTCCGGGTTGGTGACGTTCTTCAGGAACTGCGCGTCGTCCTTGGGCTGGGACGCGTTGAACTTGTCCTTGTCCTTCTGCGGGTTGACGACCTCGTTGACCAGCGGGTTGCCGAGGCGCGAGACCTGCGTGTAGTAGCCCTGCGCGTTCCTGCGCTGGGTCGTCGCGTAGATGCCGACGCTCGGGCGCGAAGCCGACTGCCGGATCAGGGAGTTCGGCACCTGCAGGGCGATCGTGTTGACGTTGTAGCCCTTGAGGGTGTCGTTGCCGACCTCGCTCAGGTTTCCGCCGTACAGCAGGTCGAAGACGCGCAGGTCGGCGAAGAACGGGTCGTCGGCCTGGCCGGCGAAGGTCGCGCCGCCGCCGACCGTCTTGTAGACGGCCTGGGAGCGCAGCTTCGCGTAGTCCGGCATCGAGGCCTTGCCGACGTCCGACGGAGCCGCCGGGATGTCGCTGGCGAGCCGCGTCGTGTGCTGCTGCCTGCCGTTCTTCAACTTGATCAGGTCGAGGTTGTACGACTGCGTGACGTTCAGGTCGGGGTCGTTCAGGTTGTCGACCACACCCGTGTTGTAGAGGAACGTCTTCTTGTTCTTGATCTGGGTGCGGAAGGTGTACCGGAAGATCAGGTCGTCCAGCGCGTCACCGTTGTTGTCGACGTGGATGTCGTACTGGGCGTCGTCCGCGAACTGGTAGAAGTTCGGGCCGCCTGCCGGCTCCTCGAAGGGGATGTAGTCCGACACGATCGTGGTGGTGTCGGGCTTGTCCGGGCTCACGAACGCGTACAGGTCGGTGTTGTCGTACTGCGGGGTGCCCGAGATGAGCGGGGCCTCCCGGTGGGAGGAGGCGGAGGCCGCCCCCGGTTCCAGCGCGGCGACGCTGGCGGCTGTGATCCCGCCGGTTGCCAGTGCCCCACAGATGAGCGTGACAAGGCCCTTGCGCCCCGCGCCGCTCCTGGAGTTTAGAGGTGTCATGCCGTCCGTCCCTCGGTCCCAACTTGCTTGACGGACGGGTATACGGAGCTGGAGGGCCGTTTGGATTGGTCGGAAGAAAAAATTCTTTTCTTCCTGCTCGACCCGCGTTTTTGCCTTCCGCATACGTACTTCTGCCGGAGGTGCGTCAGTTGCGAATGCCTGGTGTGGGAGGACGGGCCGGGTGCGGCCACAGAAGGGGGGACGGGGTGGAGGCGGACGAACTGCTGGTACTCGTCGCCGGTGGCGACCAGAAGGCGTTCGAGGACCTCTACGGACTGGTGTCCGGACCGGTGTTCGGTCTCGTGCGCCGGGTGGTCCGCGACCCCGCCCAGTCCGAGGAGGTGTCCCAGGAGGTGCTCCTCGAACTCTGGCGCTCCGCGGCCAAGTTCGACCCCGGCCGGGGCAGCGCCCTGTCCTGGATCCTCACCCTCGCCCACCGCCGCGCCGTCGACCGCGTGCGCAGCGCCCGTGCGGCCGGCGAACGCGAACAGCGCGAGGCGCTGCGGGCCGGCGAGCCGGCCTTCGACCAGGTCGCCGAGACGGTCGAGGCCGGCCTGGAACGCGAATGGGTACGCCGCTGCCTGGACCGGCTCACCGCCCTGCAGCGCCAGTCCGTCACCCTCGCCTACTACGACGGCTATACGTACCGTGAGGTCGCCGAGCGGCTGAAGCTGCCGCTGGGCACGGTCAAGACTCGGATGCGCGACGGACTCACCCGGCTGCGCGACTGCCTGGGAGGTGTGGCGTGAGCCTGGTCGGCCGCCTGCTGCACCGCGAGGACCTGCACTCGCTTGCCGCGCCCTATGCGCTGGACGCCCTGGAGTCCGGCGAGCGGCGCCGCTTCGAGAAGCACCTGAAGGACTGCGACCGGTGCGCCGACGAGGTCCGGGAGCTGACCGAGGACGCGGTACGGCTCGCCTTCTCGGCCGCGGCCCCGCCGCCCCTCGCGATGCGCGACCGGGTGCTGGCCGCCGTCCGTGCCACCCCGCAGGAGCCGGCCCCCGGCCGGGAACGCGTCCCCAATCTGCCGCCGCACGTCTGGGGCGCCCAGCCTCCGCCGCCGCGCCGCCGTCCGCGCCCCCTGTTCGTGCCGTTCGCCACCGCCACCGCGGCCGCCGCGCTGGTCGTCGCCTCGCTGTTCGCGGTGCAGGCCGACCGGACGCAGAACCGGCTCGACGCCGAGCGGGCCCAGTCGCGTGAGATCGCCCACGTTCTGGCCGCGACCGACGCCCGCGCGACCAGCTACAAGGACGCCCGGGGCCGAAGTATCGGAGCGGTGGCCTCCGCATCGGAGGGGCAGGCCGTCGTCACGCTCAGCGGATACGGCACCCCGTCCAACGGCCGCGTGCACCAGCTCTGGCTCATGCGCCCCCGCGTGCAACCGCGCTCCCTCGGCCTCTTCGAGGCCGACACGCCCCTGGTCGCCACGGGTCTGAGCAGATCGGCGACGTCACTCGCCGTGACCGTCGAGCCCGCCGGCGGCTCAGTGCAGCCCACCAGCCAGCCGGTTGTCCAACTCGCCCTGAAATCGGTTGGATTCGGAGAGTAGTCAAAGAGTAGTTCAAGAGGGGTCGTCAACACCCTTGCGGGGAAGGTGAATCCTGTGACCGCGATACACGAGTGCCCCATCGGGGCGATAGGGTTACCCTGCCCGGGCCGGGTGGACTCGTACGGGTGGGGAGTGACATGGATCAGATAACACGCAGCAGGGCGAGGGTTCCTGCGATCACCTGCGGGAGCGGTGCGACCAGTTCGCGCCTCGACCGCCATCTGTCGGTGCTGGCGGGTCCCGCCATACCGCAGCAGCAGGCGGTCGAGGCGACGTCGCTGATGCGTGAGCTGACCTCGCGTGAGCCCGCGCGGCGCAGTGACCGGGGTGCGCGGGTCAGCCGTGTCTCCCTCTTCGCGCCACTGCGTCGACTGCGCCGCTCGCTGTTCGGCGGCAGCAAGCACTGACCGCCTGACCGTCAGGTCCGCGCCCAGGCCGCCACACCGTCCCGGCGCAGCGCTGCGATCTCCGCGTCCGTCATCCCCACGGCACGCAGCAGCGCCCCGGTGTGCTGGCCGAGCGCGGGCACGTCCCCCATCCGCGCCTCGTCCCCGCCCGGCAGCGTGATGGGCGGCAGCAACGCGCGCAGCGGCCCGACCGGCGACCCCACTTCCCGCCACCGGTCCCGGGCCGCCAGTTGCGGGTGCCCGGCCAGCTCCGGCAGGTCCCGCAGCCGCGCGCACGCGATGCCCGCCGCCTCCAGCCGTGCCAGCGCCTCGTCGGCGCCGAGCGCCGTCAGCGCGGTCCCGACCAGTTCGTCGGTCCGTTCCCGGTTCGCCACCCGCGCCGCGTTCGTCGCGAACGCCGGATCCGCACCCAACTCCGGCCGCCCGATCACCTGTTCGGCAAGCCGCCGCCACTCCCGGTCGTTCTGCACGGACAGCAGCACCCGCCCGCCGTCCGCTGTCGGATAGGCGTCGTAGGGCGCGATCACGGCGTGCGCCAGACCGGTGCGCTCGGGCGGCGTCCCGCCGTGCATGGTGTGGTGCAGCGGATGCCCCAGCCACTCGGCCAGCGCCTCCAGCATCGACACCTCCACCGGCCCGCCCCGCCCGGTGGTTCCGCGTCGTACCAGCGCCGCGAGGACGCCCGAGAAGGCGTACATGGCCGCCGCGATGTCGGCCGCCGGGATCCCCGCCTTCACGGGCTGCTCCGGCGTCCCGGTGACCGACACCAGTCCCGCCTCGCACTGCACGAGCATGTCGTACGCGCGTTTGCCGGCGTACGGCCCCGACGCCCCGTACCCGGAGATGTCGACGGCGACCAGCCGGGGGTGCGCCGCGCACAGCGTGGCCGCGTCGAGGCCGAGCCGGGACGCGGCTCCGTGGGCCAGGTTCTGCACGAAGACGTCCGCGCCGGCGACGAGCCGTCGGGCGACGTCCAGGCCGCGTGGGTCCTTCAGATCCAGCGCGATGGACTCCTTGCCCCGGTTGCACCACACGAAGTGCGAGGCGAGTCCGCCCGCGGCGGTGTCGTAGCCGCGGGCGAAGTCACCGCCGTCGGGGCGTTCGATCTTGATGACGCGCGCGCCGAGGTCCGCGAGCTGCCGGGTGGCGAACGGGGCGGCGACGGCCTGCTCGACGGCGACCACGGTGATGCCTTCGAGGGGGAGCGGGAGACGGTCCATGCGCTGGATCATGGCCGGTGACCGGCGGCTCTGTCAGCAGCGCCCGTACCGGCGGACGGCGAGCGGCAGGAAGACGCCGACGAGGACCAGGCTCCAGGCGAGCGACCCCGCGACGGGGTGTGCCACCGGCCAGGCCGCGCCGTCGGGTACGGGAGCGTTGCCGAAGAGGTCGCGCAGGGCGGTGGTCACCGCGCTGATCGGGTTCCACTCGGCGAGTGTGCGCAGCCAGCCCGGGAGATTGCCGGTGGGAATGTAGGCGTCGGACAGCAGCGGCAGCACGAACGTGGACGCGCCGAGCTGACCGGCCGCCTCCTCGCTGCGGGTGAGCAGGCCGAGGTAGATGCCGACGGCCGTGCAGGCGAACCGGAACAGGAGCAGGAGGCCCACCGCGCCGGCCGCCGCGGCCGGCGATCCCGTCACGCGCCAGCCCACGGCGAGACCGACCAGGAGCAGGGGCACGGTTCCCGCCGTGGTGACGACGAGGTCGGCCACCGCCTGCCCCAGCGGTACGGCGGCCCGGCTCACCGGCATGGCCCTGAAGCGGTCCGCCACCCCTCGGTGGGTGTCCTGGGCGGCCTGGAACATCCCGGTCATGACCCCGCCGGCCGCGGTCGCGACCAGCAGCCCCGGGACGAGGAAGGAGCGGTACTCGGCGCCCGGCATCGCCAGCGCGCTGCCGAAGACGTAGCCGAAGAACAGCAGCATGTTGACCGGCATCAGCTGGGTGAGGACCGCGAGGCCGGGGCTGTTGCGGACCCGGCGGAGCTGCCGGCCCGTCATCGCGGCACCGTCGTGCACGAGCGCACTCATGCGGGACTTCCCGTCAGTCGGAGGAAAACGTCGTCGAGGGTCGGTGGTCTGAGGCTCGCGTCGAGCAACGGGACGCCCGCCGCGTCGAGTTCGCGCACCAGGCGGGGGAGGGTGAGGGTCGGGTCCGTGGTGACGGCGCCGACGGTGTGCCGGTCGTGGTCGAACTGCGGCTCCCTGCCGGTGAGCCGGTCGAGCACCGCGGCCGCCTTGGCGAGCGCGTCCCGGTCGGCGACCACCGCCTGCACGTACCAGCCGATCAGCGCCTTCAGCTCGGCGGGAGAGCCGGTCCGGGCCACCCGGCCGCGGTCGATCAGCACGATGTCGTCGGCGAGTTGATCGGCCTCCTCCAGGTACTGGGTGGTGAGCAGCACCGTCGTGCCCTCGGCCGTCAGCTCGCGCACCGCTGACCAGATGCCGTTGCGGCCGGCCGGGTCGAGGCCGGTGGTGGGCTCGTCGAGGAAGAGCACGGCCGGCCGGCGGACCAGACTCGCGGCGAGGTCGAGGCGGCGGCGCATACCGCCGGAGTAGGTGGCCGCCCTGCGGTCGGCGGCCTCGGTGAGGCCGAAGCGGGCAAGGAGCTCGGCCGCTCGGTCGTCCGGCCTCGGCACCCGGAGCAGCCGGGCGAACAGGCGGAGGTTCTCACGGCCGGTGAGATCGCCGTCGACCGAGGCGTACTGGCCGGTGACGCCGATGCTGCGGCGCACCGCCGCCGGGTCCCGGACCACGTCGTGCCCCGCGACGCGGGCGGAGCCGGCGTCGGGCCGGAGGAGCGTGGCCAGCAGCCGTACGACCGTCGTCTTGCCCGCCCCGTTCGGCCCGAGCAGTCCGCAGACCGTGCCCTCGCGCACGGCCAGATCGAGACCGTGCAGCGCGGACACGGCGCCGAAGCGTTTCTCCAGACCTTCACTAAGTACGGCGTACGTAGTAGTCATGGGGCGACCATAGCGCACTACGTACGGTGTACGTAACTAGCATGGTGGGCGAGGTGATGATCGATGGCAGTCCGAGGGGCCGAACCCGAGGTGATCTGGGCCCGTCCGGAGCGCGCCGGGCGGGGGCCGAAGCCGACGTTCACCCGCGCCGACATCGCCGCCGTCGCGGTGCGGATCGCCGACGCGGAAGGGCTGGACGCCGTCTCGATGCGCCATGTGGCGGCCGGTGTGGGGTGCGGGACCATGTCCCTGTACAACTACGTCCCCCGCAAGGAGGACCTGTACGAGCTGATGGTTGACGCGGTCAGCGCGGAACACCAGCTGTGGGAGCCGACGGGGGACTGGCGGGCCGACATGATGCGGGTCGCCCGACAGACGCGGGAGCTGATGCACCGGCATCCCTGGTTGCCACGTCTGATGTCACCGGTCTACGGGTTCAGCCCGCACGCCCTGCGCTATCTGGAGCACTGTCTGGCCTGCCTGGATCAGCTGGACGTGTCGAACGGCACCAAGTTCGAGCTGATCGCCATGGTGAACGGTGTGGTCACGACCTATGTGCGGAACGAGATCGACACGGCCGAACGGGTGCGGAACCTGCCCTGGTCCGAGGAGCGGGAGAACGCGGCGCGCATCGCCTATCTCGGCGGGCAGATCGCCTCGGGGGCGTATCCGCGGATGGCGGCGGCGTTCGCGGAGGATGCGGGGCCGATCGATCTGGAGGCCGTTTTCAGGCGGGCGTTGGAGAGGGTTCTGGACGGGTTCGCGCCGTCGTAGGCCGCGGGTGGGCGGAGGTCTGTCGCGCGGTTCCCTGCGCCCCCGGGCAGGGTGGTCACAGCAGCGTCAGCTGACCTGCCGGGCCTTCTTCCGTGTGCTCCAGGATCGAAGCCGGTTTGCGGGACGTCTCCGAGGGCGGCAGGACGCCCGCTGTCGTGAGGTCGGTCGCCGTGATCCGCGTCCTGATGTCCAGGGCGGCCTGCTGGGCGCGGACGTCCGCCAGCAGGGACAGGACGGTGATCAGTTCCAGCAGTTCCGAGGTCAGCCGTTGCGGCCACGTCGTGGGGGCGATCGCGGACAGGGTCCCCGGTTCCCCCTGCTGGGTGCGGGCGGTGAACCAAGCCTCCAGGACCCGCGCCTCGCCCGTCCTGAAGTCCCATGCCTCCGGCGGCACCGGGGAGACGCGGCCGTCGTCGAGGTGGAGGGCTTCCTCCTCCCTGTCGTAGAGGATCGTCAGGGGACGGCCGGGCAGCGGAGCCCGGACGTACGGGCGGCGGCCGCCCGGGAGTTTCGGGCGGTCGCCGTCGCGGCGCAGCAGCCACAGGGCCCGGTGGCCGAGTTCCACGCCCCGCGCCCAGAGGCCGGGGTCGTCGGTGAGCGGGACGGTGCGGTCCGGGCGGATCGCGGTCAGGGCCCAGGCGAGGACGTCCGGCGGGGTGACGCCGCGGCCCAGCCGGTCGGCCAGGAACGCCGGCAGCCCCGGCGCCAGGTTCGGTTCCGTGCCGCCCGGCCGGCGGTACAGCGGGCGGATGCGGCCCCCGCGCAGGGTGGGAAGGAGGGAGGTCGCCAGCAGGGGCATGCCCTCCGGCGACTCGACGGCGAAGACCTGGTGGCCGTCCGCGACCCGCCACAACTCGGGGCGGGCCGTGTCGATCAGGCGGTGGTCCGGGATCAGCCACTGCTCGTCGAACGGGGCGGCCAGGACGCGGACCGGGGCCGGGCAGGGGCCCGACGCGTCGGCGAGCGGGTCGGTGCCGCTGGGCTGGCCGGGGAGCTGGGCGACCGCGGAGTGGACCGTGCGGGCGCGCGTCGGCTCGAACAGGGTCGCGCGGTCGGGGCCCTCGGCCTTGAGCAGGGCGTCCCACCGGGTCTTCAGGGTCGCCGGGTCGGGGGCCGTCGGCCACCCCCGGCCGAGCCGTAGTGGTGCGACGGACCACGGCATGAGGTCCGCCAGCAGCGGAGCGTCGTCGTGCGTCACGCCCGGCATCGTACGACGACTTCAGGTGGCGTCGAGCGTGACCGTGAAGGAGAACCGGTCGCCGCGGTAGTGGATGACCGCCAGGTCCAGGACCCGGCCGGCGGTGTCGTAGGTGACGCCCGTGTAGTGCAGGATCGGGCTGAGCAGGGGGACCTGGAGCAGCCGGGCGGTCTCCGGGTCGGCCAGCCGGGCCGCCACCGTGTCCGTGATCCGGCTGATGTCGGCGCCGACGACGTCCCGGAGCACCTTGGTCATCGGCTGCCGGGCCAGGTCCTCCGGGTCGATGCGCTCGGCCAGTTCGGGGCGGACGTGGTTGCGGGCGTGGTTGGTGGGCTCACCGGTCTGCTCGTCGCTGCGGAGCCGGTGATAGGCCGCGACCTCGGCGAGGTCCGGGAAGTACTCGGTGAGTTCGCCGGTGACGGGCACCGTGCCGTGCTCCAGCAGCTCCGCCGTCATCCCCGACTGCTGGGCCACGATCGCGTCCACCGAACCGAGCAGCCGTACCGGGGTGCCGCGCCGGGCGTCCGGCTCGATGAAGGTGCCGCGGCGGCGGTGCCGGCTGATCAGGCCCTCTTCCTCCAGCTCCTTCAGCGCCTGCCGCATGGTCAGCACGCTCACGCCGTAGTGCTCCGCGAGCTGTTCCTCGGTGGGCAGCCGGAGCGGGTCCCGGGGCGAGCGGCCGAGTATCGAGGCACGCAGCGACTGCGACACCTGGTACCAGAGCGGCAGCTTGCGGTTGAGGACGATCGAGTCCGGGGCGAAGGAGGTCACGGGCCATCCGTACCGGTGGGGGATCTTCAGTGCAAGGGGCGGAAGTGCCGTTCCAGGCCCTGCCACACGTCGTCGTAGCGCTGCTGGAGGTGTCCGGCGGTCGCCGCCTGCGGGGTGAGCGTCACCGGCCAGCGGGTCTCGAACATGAACGCCAGGCCGTCGTCCACCTTCTGGGGCTTCAGCTCGGCCGCGCTCGCCCGGTCGAACGTCTCCCGGTCCGGGCCGTGCGCCGACATCATGTTGTGCAGCGACCCGCCGCCCGGCACGAAGCCCTCCGCCTTCGCGTCGTAGGCGCCCTCGATCAGACCCATGTACTCGCTCATCACGTTCCGGTGGAAGTACGGCGGCCGGAAGGTGTTCTCGCCCACCAGCCAGCGCGGCGCGAAGACGACGAAGTCGACGCCGGCGAGGCCCGGGGTGTCGGACGGGGACGTCAGCACGGTGAAGATCGACGGGTCGGGGTGGTCGTAGGAGACGCTGCCGATCACATTGAAACGGCGCAGATCGTAGGCGTAGGGCACATGGGTGCCGTGCCAGGCGACCACGTCCAGTGGGGAGTGGTCATATGTGGCGGTCCACAGGTTGCCGCAGAACTTGTTGACCACCTCCACCGGGCCCTCGACATCCTCGTAGGCGGCGACGGGGGCCAGGAAATCCCGGGCGTTGGCCAGGCCGTTGGCACCGATCGGGCCGAGGTCGGGGAGGCGGAACGGCGAGCCGTAGTTCTCGCACACATAACCCCGGGCCGTGCCGTCCAGCAGCTCCACACGGAAGCGGACGCCGCGGGGGATCAACGCCACATGTCCCGGCTCCACATGCAGCAGGCCGAACTCCGTGTGCAGCAGCAGCCCGCCGCGCTCCGGGACGATCAGCAGCTCGCCGTCGGCGTCGGAGAAGACCCGCTCCATGGAGGCGTCGGCGTGGTAGAGGTGCACGGCCATGCCGGTCCGCTGGGTCGCGTCGCCGTTCCCGCCCAGGGTCCACAGGCCGGCGAGGAAGTCCGTGCCGGGCGAGGGCTGCGGGAGCGGGTTCCAGCGCAGCCGGTTCGGGTCCGGGGCCGTCTCCGTGAAGGGAGCGGTGCGCAGCCCGCCGTCGCCGGCGGCCCGGGTGAACGCCGGGTGCGCGGCCGAGGGGCGGATCCGGTACAGCCAGGAGCGGCGGTTGTGGGCCCGCGGCTCGGTGAAGGCCGTACCGCTGAGCTGCTCCGCGTACAGGCCGAGAGGGGCGCGCTGCGGGGAGTTGCGGCCCTCGGGCAGGGCGCCGGGCACCGCCTCCGAGGAGTGCTCGTTGCCGAACCCGGAGAGGTACGCCAGCCCCTCAGCGGTCTTCCGCGCTTCCCCGCGCTCCTGCTCGAACGCGCTCGCGCGGGAGGTGCCCCCATCGCCCATGATCGCTCCCTGAACCTGCGTGCCATCGATTCCTATGCATCACCGTAGGATTGCGCGGAGGCGGGTGCAAGAGGGCCGGGATCATCCCGGCGGTGGATGGCGAGAACCCGACTTCAGGGGGATCCGGTCCGCGGCGCGCTGTTCTACGCTCCCGGGCATGTCGTGGACGCGTGGACTGCCGGGTGCGCTCGCGGTCTGCCTGCTGCTCCTGGTCGCCGCGGCCGGGTGCGGGACCGGCAACGCGCACGGGCAGCGCGGGGCGGAGTCCCCGGCACCGGTGGGCAAGATCCTCGACGACACGGACGAGAGCGGACGCCACTACCGCGAGGTGGACAGGAAGCAGGCGCCCGAGGTGGGCACGGTGGTCACCCCGGACGCGTCCGGCGGCTGGGACGTACGGCTCGACGTGCACCGCTTCCGGTTCTCCCGGGTGGGCACCGCGGCGAAGGCGGTGGCCGGCCGCGGGCTCGCCTACCTCTTCGTGGACGGCGGCCTGGTGACCCGGCTGCGCACCCCCTCGTACCACCTGCCCGCCGGCCTCGTCCCGCACGGCACCCACCACGTCACCGCCCGGCTCTACGCGGACGACGGCACGGTCTGGGCCGTGCACGGCAAACCGGTGGAGAGCACCGCGGACGTCACGGCGTCGGGCGCGGAGACCGCCTCGCCGTCGGCCTCGGGTGCCACGCCCGCCACGCCCTCGGTCACCGGCACGAGCAGCACGGACGCCGGATGAGTGCATGGGCCATCCGTTCGCGTACTGGGGGGCGAGGTTCACCTGCTCCCGGCGGAAAGGCATCATGAAGCCCGTGCCCCCAGCGACACCGCTTCGCAAAGCGCCCGTACAGCGCCGCAGCGCCGAACGGCTGACCCGGATCCTCGACGCCTGTGCCGACCTCCTCGACGAGGTCGGTTACGACGAACTGAGCACCCGGGCCGTCGCGATGCGCGCGGGGGTGCCCATCGGATCGGTCTACCGCTTCTTCGGCAACAAGCGGCAGATGGCCGACGCCCTCGCCCAGCGCAACCTGGAGCACTACTCCGAGCGCGTCACCGAGCGGCTGAAGGACGCCCCGATGGGGGACTGGCGGACCGCGATGGACGCGGTGCTCGACGAGTACCTGGCCATGAAGCGCACCGCCCCCGGCTTCTCCCTCGTCGACTTCGGCAACCAGATCCCGGTCGGCACCCGCGACGCGGAGCCCAACCACCGGGTGGCCGACCGGCTGACCGAGCTGCTGGCGGCGTATATCGGCCGCGCCCCCGACGAGCCGCTGCGCCGCACCTTCCTGGTGGCGGTGGAGACGGCCGACGCCCTGGTCCACCTGTCCTTCCGGATGGCCCCGGAAGGCGACGAGAAGATCATCGCGGAGACACGGGAACTGCTCCGGGCGTACCTGGCACGGGCGCTGGACTGACGGTTTCCGGAAAGCGCCCGACGGAGCGCCCCCGAAGGGGCGCGGGGAACGGCGCGACCAGCGACCACCGGCCCGCTCTCAGACGACAACAGGACTCCCCTCCCCACATACCGCCCGGTATGCTCACCCCGAGTCCGGCCACCCCCTCCATCGCCGCACCCCCCCCGGAGGCCCCCATGCCCCGCACCGCCCTTCGCATCTGCCCTCTGTGCGAGGCCACCTGCGGCCTGACCCTCACCATCGAAGGCACCCGCGTCACCGGCGCCCGCGGTGACCGCGAGGACGTCTTCAGCAACGGGTTCATCTGCCCGAAAGGCGCCTCCTTCGGCGCCGTCGACGGCGACCCCGACCGGCTGCGCACCCCCCTCGTGCGCAGGGACGGCGAGCTGCGCGAGGCCACCTGGACGGAGGCCTTCGACGCGGTCGCCGCCGGGGTGCGGGGCATCGTCGAGCGCCACGGACCGGACTCCGTCGGCATCGTCCTCGGCAACCCGAACGTCCACACCGTGGCCGGCGGGCTCTACCCGCAGCTCCTCGTCGGTGCCCTCGGCACCCGCAGCGTCTTCACCGCGTCCACGGTCGACCAGATGCCCAAGCACGTCTCCAGCGGACTGCTCTTCGGCGACGCCAACGCGATACCGGTGCCCGACCTCGACCACACCGACCACCTCCTGCTCATCGGCGCCAACCCCCTGGAGTCCAACGGGAGTCTGTGCACCGCCCCCGACTTCCCCGGCAAGCTCAAGGCGCTCAGGGCCCGCGGCGGCACCCTCACCGTCATCGACCCGCGCCGCACCCGCACCGCCAAGCTCGCCGACCGGCACATCGCCGTCCGGCCCGGCACCGACGCCCTGTTGCTCGCCGCGATGGCCCAAGTCCTCTTCGAGGAGGACCTGGTGGATCCGGGACACCTCGCCCCGCACATCGAGGGCCTCGACGAACTCCGCGCCGAGTTGGGCGACTTCACCCCGGACGCGGTCGCCCACGCGACCGACGTCGACGCCGGCACCATCCGCGTCCTCGCCCGCGAGCTCGCCGCCGCCCGCACCGCCGCCGTATACGGCCGGATCGGCAGCTGCACCGTCCCGCACGGCACCCTCGCCAGCTGGCTCGTCGACGTCCTCAACATCCTCACCGGCAACCTCGACCGGCCCGGCGGCGCGCTCTTCCCGCAGGCCGCCACCGACCGGACCCCGCGCCCGGCCGGCCCCGGCCGGGGCTTCGCGCTCGGCCGCTGGCACTCCCGGGTCAGCCAACACCCGGAGGCGAAGGGTGAGTTGCCGCTCTCCGCGCTCGCCGAGGAGATCGACACCGCGACGGCCGAGGGCGCACCGATCCGGGCCCTGATCGCCATCGCCACCAACCCCGTCCTCTCCGCCCCGGACGGCGACCGTCTCGACAAGGCCCTGGACTCCCTCGACTTCATGGTCAGCGTCGACCCCTACCTCAACGAGACCGCCCGCCACGCCGACGTCGTACTGCCCCCGCCGCCGCCCTCGCAGAGCCCGCACCACGACTTCGCCTTCAACACCCTCGCCGTGCGCAACCAGGTCCGCTACTGCCGCCCCGCCGTCCCGCTGGAGCCCGGCCGGATGGCCGAGACCGAGATCCTGGCCCGCCTGGTCCTCGCGGCCGGCGGCAGGCACGGCGCCGAACCCTCCGCCGTGGACGACATGGTCATCGGTCAGACCCTCGGGAAGGCGGTCGGGGACCCCCACTCGCCCGTGCACGGCCGGGACCCGCAGGAACTCGCCGCGCTGCTCACCGGGGACACCGGCCCCGAGCGCCGGCTCGACCTGATGCTGCGCCTCGGCCCCTACGGGGACGGCTTCGGCGCCCGCCCCGACGGCCTCACCCTGGAGCAGCTGCTCGCCCACCCGCACGGCATCGACCTCGGGCCGCTCCAGCCCCGCCTCCCGCAGCCGCTGAAGACCCGGAGCGGCAAGGTCGAACTGCTGCCGCGGCCGATCGCCGACGACCTGCCCCGGCTGCGCGCGGCCCTGGACGCCAGCCCCGCGGCGCTCGTCCTCGTCGGCCGCCGCCACCTGCGCTCCAACAACAGCTGGATGCACAACGTGCCCGCCCTCACCGGCGGCACCAACCGCTGCACCCTGCACATCCACCCCGAGGACGCCCGACGCCTCGGTGTCCGCGACGGCGCCGACGTCCGGGTCAGGGGCGCCGGCGGCGAGGTGGTCACCCCCGCCGAGGTCACCGACGGCGTTCGCCCCGGCGTCGTCAGCCTCCCGCACGGCTGGGGCCACGACCGCCCCGGCACCCGCCTCAGCCACGCCGCCACCGCCCCCGGCGTCAACGTCAACCAGCTCCTCGACGGCAGCCTGCTCGACCCGTTGTCCGGCAACGCCGTGCTCAACGGCATCCCCGTCGACGTCAGCGCCGAAGTGACGGCCGAAGTGACCGCCGAAGTGACCGCCGAGCCGACCGCAACCCCGTGACCTGGACTTTCGCGCTTATTGCTCGCGCGTCAACGTCTTGTTAACGACGTTTGACGCGACCTAACGTCGTCCGCACCGCCGGCCCTGGTGGGAGTTCAAGGGCGAACGTTAGGTGATCCACCCATGCTGACCATCCTCGGCTTCGCCATGATCGCGACCTTCCTGGTCCTGATCATGCTGAAGAAGATGTCGCCGATCGCGGCGCTCGTGCTGATCCCCGCGCTGTTCTGCGTGGCCGTCGGCAAGGGCGCCCACCTCGGCGACTACGTCATCGACGGCGTCACCGGCCTCGCGCCCACCGCGGCGATGCTGATGTTCGCGATCGTCTACTTCGGCGTGATGATCGACGTCGGCCTCTTCGACCCGGTCGTCAAGGGGATCCTGAGGTTCTGCAGGGCCGACCCGCTGCGGATCGTCGTCGGCACGGCCGTACTCGCCGCGATCGTCTCGCTCGACGGTGACGGCTCCACCACCTTCATGATCACCGTCTCGGCGATGTACCCGCTGTACAAGCGCCTGAAGATGAGCATGGTCGTGATGACCGGTGTCGCCGCGACGGCCAACGGCGTGATGAACACGCTGCCCTGGGGCGGTCCCACCGCCCGCGCAGCCACCGCGCTCAAGCTGGACGCGAGCGACATCTTCGTGCCGATGATCCCCGCGCTGGCCACGGGCCTGCTGTCCGTCCTCGCGCTCGCCTACGTCCTCGGCCGCCGCGAACGCAGACGGCTCGGCGTACTGACGCTGGACGAGGTGCTGGTCGAGGAGCCGCAGCCGGTTCTCGTGGGCGCGGGCGGGGCTCCTTCCGCAGGCGGCGACCAGGGCTCGGGCGCGGGCGCGGAGCTCCCCGGCGAGCCCGGGGACGACGGCTTCCGGGGTCTCGACCCGCACCGGGAGACCCTGCGGCCCGGGCTGTACTGGTTCAACGCGCTGCTCACGGTCGCCCTGCTCACCGCCATGATCATGGAGTGGCTGCCGATCCCGGTGCTGTTCCTGCTCGGCGCGGCCCTGGCCCTGACCGTCAACTACCCCCGGATGCCCGACCAGAAGGCCCGGATCGGCGCGCACGCCGAGAACGTCCTCAACGTCTCCGGCATGGTCTTCGCCGCCGCCGTCTTCACCGGTGTCCTCCAGGGGACCGGCATGGTCGACCACATGGCGGACTGGCTGGTCGGCAACATCCCCGACGGCATGGGCCCGCACATGGCCCTCGTCACGGGCGTGCTGAGTATCCCGCTCACGTACTTCATGTCCAACGACGGCTTCTACTTCGGCATCCTCCCGGTGCTCGCCGAGGCCGGCCAGGCGCACGGCGTCTCCGCGGTGGAGATCGCCCGCGCCTCGATCGTCGGCCAGCCGCTGCACATGTCCAGCCCGCTGGTGCCCGCCGCCTACGTCCTGGTCGGCATGGCCAAGGTCGAGTTCGGCGACCACACGCGGTTCGTCGTGAAGTGGGCCGCGCTGACGTCGGCGGTGGTGCTCGGGGCCGGGATCCTGTTCGGGACCGTGTGACCTGGCACTCACAGTGCTGTGTCACATGGCACCGCGGGGGAGTATGTGACATACCACTGGGAGGTTTCACCATGGCGCCCGGCACGAACCGCCGCTGGCTGCTCCGTCTCGTCATCGCCTTCGGCTTCGCCCAGGGCGCCGTGTCGATGGCCCGACCCGCCGTCTCCTACCTGGCGCTCGCCCTCGGCGCCGACGAACGCGCCGTCGGCGTCCTCGCGGGTGTCTACGCCCTGCTCCCGCTCTTCGCCGCCGTACCGCTGGGCCGCCGCACCGACCACGGCCGCTGCGCGCCCCTGCTGCCCGTCGGCGTCGTGCTGATATCCGGCGGCTGCGTGCTCAGCGGAGTCGCCGGCTCGCTCTGGACGATGGCCCTGTGGAGCGGGGTGATGGGCCTCGGCCACCTCTGCTTCGTGATCGGCGCGCAGTCGCTGGTGGCCCGGCAGTCGGCGCCGCACGAACAGGACCGGAACTTCGGCCACTTCACCATCGGCGCGTCGCTGGGTCAGCTGGTCGGGCCGATCGCCGCGGGCGCGGTCATCGGCGGGCCGGACATGGCGGGTACGAGTGCGCTCGCCCTGGTGGTGGCGGGCGCGGGCGCGGCGGTCGCGTTCACGTCGCTGTGGCGCATCGAGGACCGTACGGCGGTCAAGTCCCGTGCGGCGGAGGGGGAGCGGGTGCCGGTGGGCCGCATCCTGGGCGCCCGGGGGGTTCCCGCCGGCATGCTGATCAGCCTCTCGGTGCTGTCCGCGACCGACATCCTGACCGCGTACCTCCCCGTGGTCGGCGAACACCGGGACATCTCCCCGGCCGTGATCGGCGTGCTGCTCAGTGTGCGGGCGGGGGCGACGATCGCCTGCCGGCTCGTTCTCACACCGTTGCTGCGGCTGCTCGGGCGGCCGGTGCTGCTGACGGTGACCTGCTTCCTGGCGGCGGTGCTGTGCGCGGCGATCGCGGTGCCGGTGCCGGTGTGGGTGCTGGCCCTGATGCTCGCCGTACTCGGCTTCTGCCTGGGGGTCGGGCAGCCGCTGTCGATGACGACGGTCGTCCAGGCCGCACCCGAGGGGGCCCGCTCCACGGCGCTCGCCCTGCGGCTGACCGGCAACCGGCTGGGCCAGGTGGCCGCGCCGGCCGGGGCGGGGCTGCTGGCGGGAGTGGCCGGGGTGGCCGCGCCGTTCGTGATGCTGGGCGCGTTGTTGCTGGTCTCGGCGGGGGTGGCGGTGCGCTCGCCGGGGTCGGCGGGACGGGGCGGGGGCGCCGGCCGGGTGGCCTCGGCGCGGCGGAAGCGCCCGGCATTGCGCCGCACGAGCGATATCTGACGGCGCGTCGGACGTGGATGCCGCGGGTCGTGGAGTGCATGAGTGACAGTCCAGACGAAAGGCCGATTTGTATGAAAATCATCTAACTCGGAGGAGCTTGCATGCCAACGCTCACACTTCCACGCGCCGCCGGCTCCCGCGCGGCCGCCACCGTCCTCCTCTCCGCCCTCGCCGCGGCGGGTGCGTCGTGGGTGGCGGCGCCGAACGCGGTGGCCCAGGGAGAGAACGGCGACATCAGGCTCCACCGTGTGGGCGTGCCCTTCGGCGTCTCGAAGGACGACCCGCTGGTCTGCAAGTTCTACCTCGACGCCGTCAACTTCGACATCCTCGCCCAGATCGCCTACACCATCACGCCACAGCCGCCGCTGCCCACCGCCGCCACCGTCGCCGGCACCATCCAGCTCGCCGGGGGCGCCGGCCACACCGACCCGCTGGGGCTGGCGGACGGGCAGTACCGGCTCGCGTGGACCGTGGACGGCGCCCGGAAGGAGAAGGTCTTCCGGGTCAACTGCCACGACGGCAGGCAGGACGGTCCGCAGGACCAGAACGGCCAGAACGGCCCCAACGGCCCCAACGACCAGGGCGGCCCGAACGGCCCGAACGGCCAGGGCGGCCAGGGCGGTCAGGACGGTCCGAACGGGCAGATCCAGGACAACCAGCGGAACGACTCGTCCTGGGGACAGGGCGGTGACCACAACGGCCCGCAGGGCGGTGTGCACGCGGGCGGCGGCGGCATCGCCGACACGACCGCCGCGTTCTCGCCCGTGGCCGCGGCCACGGCCGTCACGCTGGTCGCGGCCAGCGGTGTGGTGTACGTCCGGCTGATCCGCCGCCGTCCGCATGGCGCCGCGTAGGCGCCGACGCAGGCCCTGGTACCGGACCCGCGCCTACCGCCTCGCCAGGACGGCCCTGCTGGCCGTCCTCCTGGTGACAGTGGTCCGGTGGTGGGGGCACGACGGGTCGGCCGCGTCGGACGGGTCGGACGCCCTGGCGGCGGCCGGCCCGGACGCGGCCGGACCCCCGCCCCGCCCGCTGCCCCGGTCCCGGCCGACGTCGATGCGCATCCCCTTCCTGGGTGTCGACGCGCCGGTCATCGGGGTCCGGCTCGACCGGGGCCGGCAGCTGGAGACCCCACCGGTCGACGACCCGAAGCTGATCGGCTGGTTCCAGGGGGGCGCCACGCCGGGCGAGTCCGGCCTCGCGATCGCCGTCGGCCACCGTGACACCAGGACGGGGCCCGCCGTCTTCGCGGCGCTCGCCCAGGTCAAGCCCGGCAAACGGATCGAGGCCGGGCGCGTGGACGGGCACACCGCCGTCTACACCGTGGACCGGGTGAAGGTCTACGACAAGGCCGGCTTCCCCGACAAGGAGGTGTACGGCCCGACCCGGCGTCCCGAACTCCGGGTGATCACCTGTGGTGGCCTCTTCAGCCGGCGGACCGGCTACACCAGCAACGTGGTGGTCTTCGCGCACCTGACCGCGACGAAGTGACCGGGTGGGGCCGCGGTTCGACCTGGACGAGTGAACTCCGGCCGGAAGCACGGACCCGGGCGGGGCGGTCCCTCTAGGAAGGGGGCATGAGCACTCGTTCCCTCCGCAACCGGTCGGCCCTCGCGGTGGCCGGGATCCTGCTCGCCGGCGCTCCGGCCGCGTACACGGCACTGGCCGCCGGCCACCCCTCCGCCCTACTGGCGCGTGGCAAGCCGTACATCGAGACCCGGCTGCTCTTCGGCACCGCCCGCCCGGACGGCGGACCCGCCGTCACCGACCGGCAGTTCACGGCGTTCGTCGACAAGGAGGTCACCCCGGACTTCCCCGCCGGGCTCACCGTGCAGAGCGGGCGCGGCCAGTGGCGGGACGCGCGCGGGACGATCGAGAGGGAGCGCTCGTACGTGCTGGTCCTGCTGTATCCGCAGGCGTCGGCGAAGAACAGCGACCGGAAGATCGAGGAGATCCGGCGGGCCTACGAGAAGGCCTTCGCGCAGGAGAGCGTGGGCAGGGTGGACGAACGGGCCCAGGTCGACTTCTGATGGTCCCGAAGCGGGTCCGGGGCACGTCTGGCGCGCTAAAACTATCGCCGCTAGTTTGTGACTCGGACGACGCAGCCCCGCCGGGAGGAAGCAGCATGAAGGCACACGACGGCCTGTACATCGACGGCGCCTGGCGCGCCGCCGAGAGCCGGGACGTGATCGAGGTCGTGAACCCGGTCGACGAGCAGGTCGTCGGCCGGGTCCCGGCGGCCGGCGCGCTGGACGTCGACACCGCCGTACGCGCCGCCCGTGCCGCCCTCCCGGTCTGGGCCGCGACCCCGCCCGCCGACCGGGCCGCCCGGCTCGGCGCGCTGCGCGACGCGCTCGCGGCCCGGAAGGACGAGATCGCCGAGACGGTCACCGCCGAACTGGGCGCACCGCTCCCGTTCTCCCAGGCGGTCCACGCGGGCGTGCCGATCGCGGTCGCCGGCTCGTACGCCGAACTGGCAGCCACCCACCCCTTCGAGGAGAAGGTCGGCAACTCCACCGTCTACCAGGAGCCGGTGGGCGTGGTCGGCGCGATCACACCCTGGAACTACCCCCTGCACCAGATCGTCGCCAAGGTCGCCCCGGCGCTCGCCGCGGGCTGCTCGGTCGTGCTGAAGCCCGCCGAGAACACCCCGCTCACCGCCCAGCTGTTCGCGGAGACCGTGCACGAGGCCGGCTTCCCGGCAGGCGTGTTCAACCTGGTCACCGGCCTCGGCCCGGTCGCCGGGCAGGCCCTCGCCGAGCACCCGGGCGTCGACCTGGTCTCCTTCACCGGCTCCACCGCCGTCGGCAGGCAGATCGGCGCGCTGGCAGGCGCCGCCGTGAAGAAGGTCGCCCTCGAACTGGGCGGCAAGTCCGCGAACGTCATCCTCCCGAGCGCCGACCTCGCCAGGGCCGTCAACGTCGGCGTGGCCAACGTGATGTCCAACTCCGGCCAGACATGCAGCGCCTGGACCCGGATGCTGGTGCACGCCGACCGGTACGAGGAGGCCGTGGAACTCGCGGCCGCGGCGGCGGCCAAGTACGGCGACCGGATCGGACCGGTCGTCAGCGCCAGGCAGCGGGCCCGGGTGCGGGGTTACATCGAGAAGGGTGTCGCGGAGGGCGCCCGGCTGGTCGCCGGCGGTCCCGAATCCCCGCACGAGCGCGGCTACTTCGTCAGCCCGACCGTCTTCGCCGACGTCACCCCCGAGATGACGATCGCGCAGGAGGAGATCTTCGGCCCGGTTCTGTCGATCCTGCGCTACGCCGATGAGGACGACGCCCTGCGCATCGCCAACGGGACGGTCTACGGGCTCGCGGGCGCCGTCTGGGCCGGGGACGAGGCGGAGGCGGTGGCCTTCGCCCGGCGCATGGACACCGGGCAGGTTGACATCAACGGCGGACGCTTCAACCCCCTTGCCCCGTTCGGCGGTTACAAGCAGTCGGGCGTCGGCCGCGAGCTGGGCGCGCACGGTCTCGCCGAGTACCTCCAGACCAAGTCCCTGCAGTTCTGAGGAGGCCGCTGCGATGACATTCACGGTCCGAGCCGCCGTACTGCCCGCCGTGGGCGCCCCGCTGTCGGTCACCGGGATCGAACTCCCGGACCCCGGCCCCGGCCAGGTCCGGGTCCGGCTCGCCGCCGCCGGTGTCTGCCACTCCGACCTCTCCCTCTCCGACGGCACCATGCGGGTACCGGTCCCCGCGGTCCTCGGCCACGAGGGCGCGGGCACGGTGGTGGCCGTCGGCGAGGGCGTCACCCGCCTCGCCCCGGGCGACCCGGTGGTCCTCAACTGGGCGCCCTCCTGCGGCAACTGCCACGCCTGTGCGCTCGGCGAGGTCTGGCTCTGCGCCAACGCCCTGAACGGCTCCGCCGACGTGTACGCCCGTACCGCGGACGGCACCGACCTGTACCCCGGCCTGAACGTGGCGGCCTTCGCCGAGGAGACCGTGGTCGCCGAGTCCTGCGTCCTCCCGCTCCCCGCCGGCATCCCGCTCACCGACGCGGCCCTCCTCGGCTGCGCGGTCCTCACCGGTTACGGGGCCGTCCACCATTCGGCACGGGTCCGCGCGGGCGAGACGGTGGCGGTGTTCGGCGTCGGCGGGGTGGGTCTGGCCACCGTGCAGGCGGCCCGGATCGCGGGCGCCTCCCGGATCGTCGCGGTGGACGTCTCGGCGGAGAAGGAAGCGCTCGCGCGCGCCGCCGGCGCCACGGACTACGTCGTCGCCTCCGACACCACGCCCCGCGCGATCCGCGCCCTCACCGGCAAGCAGGGCGTCGACGTCGCCGTGGAGTGCGTCGGCCGCGCGGTCAGCATCCGCG
This sequence comes from Streptomyces sp. NPDC086777, assembly GCF_040702065.1. Taxonomy (NCBI): domain Bacteria; kingdom Bacillati; phylum Actinomycetota; class Actinomycetes; order Kitasatosporales; family Streptomycetaceae; genus Streptomyces; species Streptomyces sp. NPDC086777. Next base: position 109,500 of record NZ_JBFBJI010000002.1, read on the forward strand.
CGGCCTGGGAGTCCACCCGCCGGGGCGGCCGTACGACGGTGGTCGGCATCGGCGCCAGGACCGAACAGGTCACCTTCAACGCCCTGGAGCTCTTCCACTGGGGCCGCACCCTCTCCGGCTGTGTCTACGGCAACTCGGACCCGGCCCGCGACCTGCCGCTGCTCGCCGAACACGTCCGGGCGGGGCGCCTGGACCTGTCCATGCTGGTGACGGAGCGGATCGCGCTGGAGGACATCCCGGTCGCCTTCGAGAACATGCTGGCGGGCAAGGGCGGCCGGGCGCTGGTGGTGTTCTGAGCGGTCGGGCCGCGGGCGGGTGCCGTCACGCAGGCCTCCGGGTCTCCTCGGACCGGGACTCCTGCGCGGCGGCCACGACCCGGGAGGTCCGCGCCCGCGACCGGGACACCGCGACACCGGCCAGGCACAGCACGCCGCCCGCGAGCGTCAGCGCACCCGGCACCTCCCCGAGCGCCAGCCACGACATCAGGACGACCAGCGCCGGCACCGCGTAGGTGGTCGCGCCCATCCGGCTGGCCGTCGTACGGGCGAGCGCGTACGCCCAGGTGGTGAAGGCCAGGGCGAGCGGGAACACGCCCAGGTACAGCATGTTGAGGGTCGCGGAGAGCGGGGCGTCGGCCGCCTCGCGGGCGAGCTGCCCGGAGAACGGCAGGCACAGGGCGGCGCCGATCAGGCACCCGAACGTCGTCACCTGGAGTGCGCTCGCCCGTCCGAGCGCCGGTTTCTGCGCGACCACCCCGCCGGCGTACGCGACGGCCGCCAGCAGGCACAGCACCACACCGAGCACCGAGGAGCCGCCCTCGCCCGACATGGACAGGCCGACGGTCACCGCGCCCGCGAACGACACGGCCATCCCCGCGAGCAGCCGCGGCGGCATCGGGTCGCCGAGCAGCCGGGCGCCGAGCAGGGCTATCAGGATCGGGCCGATGTTCACGACGAGGGCGGCGGTGCCGGCGTCCACCTGCTGCTCGCCCCAGTTCAGCACGACGCTGTAGAAACCGAACCAGAGGAGCCCGGAGATCGCGATCCCGCGCCAGGCGGACCTGGGCGGCAGCCCTTCGCGCCGTACGACGCACAGCAGCCCGAGCACGAGCGACCCGGACAGCAGCCTGCCGAGGGCGAGTGCGCCGGGGGAGTAGGAGCCGCCCGCACTGCGGATCGACACGAAGGCCGACGCCCACAGCACCACGGTGACGGCGGCTGCGGCGACGGGGAGGAGGCGGTGGTCGGGCTTCTTCATAGGGTCGAGGGTAGGGAGTGGGAGCGGGTCGGGGCTGGCGGATTTCGGACGGGTGGGTGGCAGCCGGGCAAGGTTGAAAGACACGGCTGCGCAGCGCCCCGCAAGGGGCGCTGGGGGTCCCCCCGGCCGAAGGCTGGGGGAGGAACTGCGCGACCGGCCCCCACTCACCCGCACCCGACGTCCGGCCGCCGCACCCCGCACCTCACATCGTCTGCCCCACCCTGGAAAATTGCTCCTGCAATCCGTCCAGCAGCGCCCGCAACCCGGTCTCGAACGCCCGCTCGTCGATCTTCTCCTGGCGCTCCGAGAGGAGATGCGCCTGCCCCAGATGCGGGTAGTCGGCCGGATCGTACGCGCTCGCGTCGTCCACGAACCCCCCGGCGAACGACCCCAGCGCCGACCCCATGATGAAGTAGCGCATCAGCGCCCCGATCGACGTCGCCTGCGCCGGCGGCCACCCCGCGCCCACCATCGCGCCGTAGACCGCGTCGGCGAGCCGCAGCCCTGCCGGGCGCCGGCCGGGGCCCCGGGCCAGCACCGGGACGATGTTCGGGTGGTCGCGGAGCGCGGCCCGGTAGGACACCGCCCAGTCGTGCAGCGCGGTCCGCCAGTCCCGCCCGGCAGGGTGCCCGACGTCGTCGAACATCGACAGGTCGACCTGCGCGCTGACCGAGTCGGCGACCGCCTCCAGGATCTCGTCCTTGGTGCGGAAGTGGTTGTAGAGCGAGGGCCCGCTCACCCCCAGTTCGGCCGCGAGCCGCCGGGTGGAGACGGCCGCCAGACCCTCCGTGTCCACGAGTTCCCGGGCCGCCCGGACGATCCGGTCGGTGCTGAGCAGGGGCTTGCGCGGTCGGGCCATGGCGCACATAGTAGGGCCGGGAAAAGAAACTAGCAGTGCTAATTTAAAGGGTGATCGCATGGTGAACCTGGGGCTCAGCGAGGAGCAGACCGCCGTACGGCAGCTCGCCCGGGACTTCGTCGACCGCGAGATCGCCCCGAACGTGATCGCCTGGGACCGCGCCGAGGAGGTCGACCGGGGCATCGTGAAGCGACTCGGCGAGGTCGGCTTCCTGGGCCTGACCGTCGACGAGGAGTACGGCGGCTCGGGCGGCGACCACCTCGCGTACTGCCTGGTGACGGAGGAACTCGGCCGCGGGGACTCCTCGGTCCGCGGGATCGTGTCCGTCTCCCTGGGGCTGGTCGCCAAGACCGTCGCCTCCTGGGGCACCGAGGAGCAGAAGCGGCGCTGGCTGCCCGGGCTCACCTCCGGCTCGTACGTCGGCTGCTTCGGCCTCACCGAACCCGGCACCGGCTCCGACGCAGGCAACCTCACCACCCGTGCCGTTCGCGACGGCGACCACTACGTCGTCAGCGGCACCAAGACGTTCATCACCAACGGGACCTGGGCCGACGTCGTCCTCCTCTTCGCCCGCTCCACCGACGCCCCGGGGCACAAGGGTGTCTCCGCCTTCCTGGTGCCGGCCGACACCCCCGGCCTCACCCGCCGTCCCCTGCACGGCAAGCTCGGCCTGCGCGGCCAGGCCACCGCCGAACTCGTCCTGGAGGACGTCCGGGTTCCCGCCTCGGCGATGCTCGGTCCCGAGGGCAAGGGCTTCTCGGTCGCCATGTCGGCGCTCGCCAAGGGGCGGATGTCGGTCGCCGCCGGCTGCGTCGGGATAGCGCAGGCCGCGCTCGACGCGGCCGTGCGGTACGCGGGGGAGCGCGAGCAGTTCGGCACGCCGATCGCCGGGCACCAGCTCGTCCAGGAACTCATCAGCGACATCGCCGTCGACGTGGACGCGGCCCGTCTGCTGACCTGGCGGGTCGCCGATCTGATCGACCGGGGGCTGCCGTTCGCCACCGAGTCCTCCAAGGCCAAGCTCTTCGCCTCCGAGGCCGCCGTGCGCGCCGCCAACAACGCCCTCCAGGTCTTCGGCGGCTACGGCTACATCGACGAGTACCCGGCGGGCAAGCTCCTGCGTGACGCCCGCGTGATGACCCTCTACGAGGGCACCAGCCAGATCCAGAAGCTGCTCATCGGGCGGGCACTGACGGGCGTCTCGGCGTTCTGAGCGCGTCCCGGGGCGTCCGGCCTCGGCGTGGGCCCGGGCGCCCGGTCTGAGTATCCGGTCTGAGTATCTGCGGAGTGTCCGGGGAGTATCCGGACGGATGTGGCGCGGGCCACGTCCGGCGATGCTCTGACCATGAGTGACACACCGGTCAGACACCAGAGCACGGCCGCCTTCTACGGTCAGGCCGTCGCCTCCTTCGCCCTCGCCATCACGGCCACCGCCATCGGCATCTTCCGGCTCCAGGCCGACGCCTGGGTGCGCGGCTTCCTCGGCATCGCCGTGCTCTACCTCGTCACCTCCGCCTTCACCCTCGCGAAGGTCGTCCGTGACCGCCAGGAGGCCGGGCAGATCGTCAGCCGCGTCGACCAGGCCAGGCTGGAGAAGCTGCTCGCCGAGCACGACCCCTTCGAGAAGCTCTGAGGGGGACCGGGGCGACCCGGAGAGGAGCTTCAGGCCCGCTGCCGCCCGGGGAAAGCTCTGAGCGGGCACACTAAGCGCTCGCTCAGCCGGGGCGGTATGGTGGAGCTCCGGTACCGAGAGGGGCGAGCGAGCGATGAGTACGGCGGAGGAGACGACCGGCGGCGAGGTCGAGCCGTGGGAAGAGGTCACCCCTGACGCGGCCCGGCGCCTGCTGGTCGCCGCCGTCGAGGCCTTCGCCGAGCGCGGCTACCACGCCACCACCACCCGCGACATCGCGGGCCGGGCCGGCATGAGCCCCGCCGCGCTCTACATCCACTACAAGACCAAGGAAGAGCTGCTCCACCGGATCAGCCGCATCGGTCACGACAAGGCCCTGGAGATCCTCCAGACGGCCGCGCGGCGCGAGGGCACCGCCGCCGAACGGCTCGCCGACGCCGTCAGCTCCTTCGTCCGCTGGCACGCCGGGCGGCGCACCACCGCCCGGGTCGTGCAGTACGAACTCGACGCGCTCGGCCCCGACGCCCGCGCCGAGATCCTCGACCTGCGCCGCCAGGTCGACGCCGAGGTGCGCGGGATCATCGAGGAGGGCCTCGCCGCCGGCGAGTTCGACGTCATCGACGTGCACGGCACCACCCTGGCCGTGCTGTCGCTCTGCATCGACGTCGCCCGCTGGTTCAACGTGAACGGTCCCCGGACCCCCGAGGAGGTCGGCGCGCTCTACGCCGACCTCGTGCTGCGGATGGTCGGGGCCAGGTAGCGGCCGGCCGTCCTCAGAGGTAGTACCGGGACACCGACTCCGCGACGCAGACCGGCTTGTCGCCGCCCTCGCGCTCCACGCTGAAGGCGACCGTCACCTGGACGCCGCCCGTCACGTCCTCCACCCCGGTGATCTTCGCGGTGGCGCGCAGCCGGGAGCCGACCGGGACGGGGGCGGGGAAGCGGACCTTGTTGGTGCCGTAGTTCACGCCCATCTTCACGCCCTCGACCGCGATCAGCTGGGGGCCGAAGAGCGGGAGCAGCGACAGGGTCAGATAGCCGTGCGCGATCGTCGTGCCGAACGGGCCGTTGGCCGCCTTCTCCGGGTCGACGTGGATCCACTGGTGGTCGCCGGTCGCCTCCGCGAAGAGGTCGATCCGCTTCTGGTCGACCTCCAGCCAGTCGGTCCAGCCCAGCTGCTCGCCCACGGCCGCCTTCAGCTCGTCGGGGGAGGTGAAGATCCTCGGTTCTGCCATGTCGCCGGCCCTCTCGCACTCACACATCACGCGTGCATTGTCTAAGCAACTGCTTAGCATGGTCGGGTATGCGTCCCCTGTCAACGGACCGGGGCCCGCGCCGCGTGGGTAGGCTCTGCGGGGTGCCGCAGATTCCCGAGAAGATCCACGAGCTGACCGTGGGTCAGTTGTCCGCACGCAGCGGTGCCGCCGTCTCCGCGCTGCACTTCTACGAGTCCAAGGGCCTCATCAGCAGCCGGCGGACCTCCGGCAACCAGCGCCGGTACACCCGCGACACCCTGCGCCGGGTGGCCTTCGTCCGGGCGGCACAGCGCGTCGGCATCCCCCTCGCGACGATCCGCGAGGCCCTCTCGGAACTCCCCGAGGAGCGCACCCCGACCCACGAGGACTGGGCCCGTCTCTCGGCGGCCTGGCGCGCCGAACTGGACGAACGCATCAGACAGCTCAACCGCCTGCGGGATCACCTGACCGACTGCATCGGCTGCGGCTGCCTGTCGCTGGACACCTGTGTGCTCTCCAACCCGGACGATGCGTTCGGCGAGCGGCGCGCGGGTTCCCGGCTGCTGCCGGAGCGGGTGGAGCGGGTGACGCGGCGATAGGGGCGGCGCTTCCGTCACCGGCCGTGCCGGAGCAGCGCCTCGGCCACCAACTCGGCGTTGGACAGCGCTCGTTCGCCGTTCGGGAGGAGCAGGGTGTCCTCCAGGCCGATCCGGGTGGCGAGGCCCAGCCGGCCCGCCAGTCGCAGCACCGGCCAGGTGCCGCCCTCCTCGCCGTGCAGCAGGACCGGGCGGCCGTGCGCCGTGCCCAGCCCGGCCAGCAGGGTCCGCGCCGACGCCTCGGCGGTGGCCGGGTCGGGGTCCGTCACCTCCGCGAGCACCCGGAGCACCCGCGGCGCCAGCGGCGAGGCCGCGAACCGCGCCGCCCCGTCCGTGCCGGACCAGATGCCCGCCTCCACGCCGATCCCCATGACCATGAGCTCCGCCGCGAGTTCCTCAGCGCCGGGTTCGTGCCAGTTGACCGAGGCGAAGTCGGGCAGGACGGACCAGGTGCCCACCTGCTGCAGCCGCAGCGCCGGATCGGGCGCGGCCCAGGCGCCGGTGGTCACTCCGATCGGTACCCGCAGCCGCCGTGCGCGCAGCGCGTCCAGGGTCGGTTCGACCACGCGCGGGGACAGGCTCTCCCGTCCGCACGGGGTCCGCGGGTGCACATGGATCTCCGTCGCGCCGGCCGCGACCGCCTCGGCGGCGGAGTCCGCCAGAGCGGCCGGTGACATCGGCACGGCCGCGCCGTCGGCGGTGCCACGGCGTCCGTTCAGGCAGACCTGCAGTTCCATGACTCGAATGGTGCCGGTCGCCAGTGACAGCGGCCAGGTCCCCGGCAGTTGGGGGGTGCGGCATCCCCGGCGCACCCCCACGTGGTCAGGCCGACATGAGGAGCCGCCCGCGCCTGGCGTAGGCCAGGGCCTCGGGGGTGAGGACCGGACGCGGCACCAGGATCCCGCAGTCCGCGCAGACCGGACCGGCGGAGGGCTCGTGGTCCAGGTCGTACTTCCAGATGAGGTGCTCCCCTTCGCACACCGGGCAGACCGCACCCGGTTCGCGCTCCAGGGCGGCGATCAGCCGTCGCAGCACCTCGGCGAGTGGTTCGTCGGGATGGACCCGTGGGTCGTCGCACCAGGCCACTCCGAATCCGCCCCAGGTCAGCCGGTGCCAGTCGTCCACGCTGCCCGGGCGGCGCAGCCCGTCGTGCTTCTCCTTCTTGCGGCGCTCCGCGAACTCGCTCTCATAGCCGAGCCACACCGTGCGCGCCTCCTCCAGCTCCTCCAGTGCGCCCACGAGACGCGCTGGATCGGGGGACCGGTCCTCAGGACCGAACCCGGCCCGCGAGCAGAGATGGTCCCAGGTCGCGCGGTGCCCGTAAGGAGCGAACCGCTCCAGGCACTTGCGCAGCGAGTAGCGCCGTAGCGCCAGATCGCACCGTGGGTCTCGCACCTGTCTCGCCAGGCTCCGGAAACCGGCCATCGCCCTGCACCTCCGTCACACCTGCAGCTGTACTTCGGTCACTTCGGCGTCGCCGCACGGGCTCCGCGCGGCGTTGCCGTATAGACGTATCGACACTCGAATCGGCTCCATCCGATTTCCGATGCCGTCCATAAGGCCGCCCGCCTTGACCGACCGCCGGTGACACCGCCGACGCGGGCGACCACTCCAAAACTTGACGCATGTTCATCTTCAATCCCGGGGATACCGGCGGTAACGTCCGGCACCACCCCCGTCGTGAGGAGCTGCCATGCCACGGCGCACCAGACATCACGCGTTGTTCGACAGACTGAGAACTCCCCGCAAGCTCCCCGGGTTCCTGAAAGCCGCATCCGTATGCGTGCTCATCGCCGGGCTGCTCTCCCCGCTGGCCGCGGCGACCCCGGCAGGGGCGGCCACGGCCTCCAACGACTACTGCGGCGGCCAGTGTTCCGACATCCTGCCGCCCGGCGAGAACGGCAACGCCACCCTCGCCCAGATCCTGCTCAACCAGATCTTCGGCACCGAGCCCGACCACGCCGAGGACCAGCTGGGCACCTACAACAGCCTGGCCACGGGCTACTCCACCCTCACCGACGCGAAGATCAACACGTTCTTCAACGACTCGTCGTTCGGGGTCGCGTCCGATCAAGTCGCCTCCACCGAGAAGCCGGCCGGCCGCAGCGACGTCACCATCGTCCGCGACAAGAAGACCGGTGTGCCGCATATCACCGGTACCACCAGATACGGCACGGAGTTCGGCGCGGGATATGCGGCGGCTGAGGACCGGCTGTGGCTCATGGACGTGTTCCGGCACGTCGGCCGCGGCCAGCTCACCACCTTCGCCGGCGGCGCCGCCTCCAACCAGGGCCTGGAGCAGGAGTTCTACCGCAACGCCCCCTACTCCGAGGCCGACCTCCAGGCGCAGATCGACAACGCCGTCGCCAACAACGGCGCCCGCGGCCAGCAGGCCCTCGCCGACGCCGACGCCTACCTCGACGGCATCAACTCCTACATCGATGCCTCCGACAGCGGCCGGTACTTCCCCGGTGAGTACGTGCTGACCGGGCACAAGGACTCGATCACCAACGCCGGCACGATCGACCACTTCAAGATCACCGACCTGGTCGCGCTGGCCTCCGTGATCGGCGCGCTGTTCGGTTCCGGCGGCGGGGGCGAGGTCAACAACGCCATATCGCTGCTCGCCGCCCAGGAGAAGTACGGCGTGACGGAGGGCACCAAGGTCTGGGAGTCGTTCCGCGAGCGCAACGACCCCGAGGCCGTGCTCACCGTGCACAACGGCGAGAGCTTCCCGTACGGCACCAAACCGGACAACCCGCAGGGCGAGGCGCTGCCCGACGCCGGCTCGGTGACCACCGAACCACTGGTCTACAACGCCAGCGGCACCGGCGCCGACCAGAGCGCCACCGCGGCGTCCGAGGCGGCGACCAGGACCGCGCTCAGCTCGGCCAGACGCGGCATGTCCAACGCCCTCGTCGTCAGCGGCAAGTACACCGCGAGCGGCCATCCCATCGCGGTCTTCGGACCGCAGACCGGCTACTTCGCCCCGCAGCTGCTCATGCTCCAGGAGATCCAGGGCCCGGGCATCAGCGCCCGCGGCGCGTCCTTCGCCGGCCTGAGCATGTACGTCGAACTGGGCCGCGGCCAGGACTACGCGTGGTCCGCGACCACCTCCGGGCAGGACATCATCGACTCCTACGCGGTCGAACTCTGCCAGGACGACTACCACTACCTGTTCCACGGCACCTGCACGGCCATGGACGAGGTCGAGCAGACCAACTCCTGGAAGCCCACCACGGCCGACGGCACGGCCGCCGGTTCGTACACCATGAAGGTCTGGAAGACCAAGTACGGCCCCGTCGAATACCGGGCCACCGTCGGCGGGAAGAAGGTCGCCTACACCACCCTGAGATCCTCCTACATGCACGAGGCCGACTCGATCATCGGCTTCCAGATGCTCAACGATCCCGACTACGTGAAGAGCCCGCAGACCTTCCAGAGCGCGGTGCAGCACATCAACTACACCTTCAACTGGTTCTACGCCGACTCCACGCACACCGCGTACTACAACAGCGGCAACAACCCGGTGCGGGCGAGCGGGGTCGACCCCGAGTTCCCGGTCTGGGGTCAGGCCGCCTACGAGTGGCAGAACTGGGACCCGTCCACCAACACGGCCGACTACACCCCGGCCGCCCAGCACCCCCAGTCCATCGACCAGGACTACTACATCTCCTGGAACAACAAACAGGCGCTGAACTACACGACCGCGAGCTGGGGCGACGGTTCGGTCCACCGCGGCAACCTGCTCAACGACCGGGTCAAGAAACTCGTCGCCGCCGGCGGGGTCACCAGATCCGTGCTTGTCAAGGCCATGGCAGACGCGTCGCTCACCGACCTGCGGGCCGAGGACGTGCTGCCGGACCTGCTGAAGGTGGTCAACAGCAGTACGGTGACCGACTCCACGGCCGCCGCGGCCGTCACCAAGCTGCAGACCTGGCTGACCGCGGGCGGCAAGAGAACGGAGACCTCGGCGGGTTCGAAGACGTACGCCAACGCCGACGCCATCCGGATCCTGGACGCCTGGTGGCCGCTGCTGGTGAAGGCCGAGTTCCAGCCCGGCCTCGGTAACGACCTGTACACCGCGTTCACCAACAACCTGTACATCGACGAGACCCCGTCGGCCGCCCACGGACCGACCGGTGCGCATGCCGGCAGCTCCTTCCAGTACGGCTGGTGGAGTTATGTCGACAAGGACATCCGGTCGGTGCTCGGGCAGACCGTGTCGGGACCGCTGGCCGAGCAGTACTGCGGCGGCGGCAGCCTCAGCGCCTGCCGGGACATCCTCATCAGCACCCTGAAGACGGCGGCCGGCACCAGCGCGTCCACCGTCTACCCCGGGGACTCGCTGTGCTCGGCGGGCGACCAGTGGTGCGCCGACTCGATCGTGCAGCGCACCCTGGGCGGCATCAAGCACTACAACATCAGCTGGCAGAACCGCCCGACCTTCCAGCAGGTCGTCGAGTTCACGTCACACCGGTGAGCCGACCGCCGGTGAACCGAGAACCGGCGAGCTGATGCCCCACGGCGGCGGGGTCACCCGATGCGCCCCGCCGCCAGCACCACCCGCGCCAGTTCGGGGTGCACGATGTCGCTGTGCGCCCCGGACGGCGGGCCGCCCCGCTTGACGACCGCCGCCGCGTCGACGTTCACACAGCCCGGCGCGGCGAGCGGACCGCGCAGCGCCGCCGCCAGGTCCAGCGACCGGGTGCCCGGCACCTCCTGGACGCCGTCGTGGCCCATCGCGCCCCACCTGGCACCCAGCATCCGCGCCACGTCCTCGCCCAGCGCCGACTCGCAGTCGTCCGCCATCCGCGAGGCCAGCGGATACAGCGTGCCCAGTGACTGGTCGAAGTGGGAGTAGCAGCACACCAGCGGGCCGTCGATCCGGTTCTGCTGCCCCTGGAGCACGCCGCCGGCACGCGGGTCGTGGGGCAGCCGGGCGGCGAACGCGTAGTGCGAGAACGCCCCTTGCAGCAGGGTCACGGACTTCACCGCGCGCACCCCGTCGGGCAGCCCGCGCAGCGCGAACGACACCAGGCGGCCGCCGAAGCTGTGTCCCACCAGGTGCACCCGCAGGTCCGGTGCCGCCCCGGCCAGCTGCCCGATCACCCGCCCCAGCCCCCGCTCCCCGACGGTCCCCGCGCGCCGCTTCATCGCGTAGTACGCCGCCTGCCGCAGCAGCTCCTTCGCGCCGTCCCAGGGGTCCGGCACCGTGAACCCGGCCCCGCCGCCGTGTCCCCGGAGGGCGGCCAGCGCCGCCGCGAACTCCTCGCACAGGGTGGTGACGTCCCCGCTGAACAGCACGGGCTCGCTCTGCGGGACGCCCTCCGCGAGCGTGTCCGCCGCGAACAGCGGCTGCGGGCCGCCGGGGAGGACCTCGACCAGCACCCGTACCAGCCGCCCGAACTCCTCCAGTTCGCAGGCCGGCCGCTGGTCCAGCAGCCGCGCGAGCTGGTCGACCACGGTGGCCCGCCCCGGGAAGGTCTCCAGGAGCGCGTGCCGGGTGTCCTTGTCGAGGACGGGCGCCTGCGCCTCCTCGGCCTCCGTGGCCACCACCGACTTGGGGAAGTCCGGGATCGGCTCGTCGCAGAACCGCATCGACGGCCAGATCACCCCGGCGTACCCGATCCGTGCCTCCGGCGCGAGCTTCGGGACCGGCGCGAAGAACCGCCGGTACAGGCGGGTCGCGCCCGAGCGGTCGTTGTTCCAGCCGTGCGCGAAGACGATCAGGTCGCGGAGTCCGTGGCCGCCGATCTCGCCCAGCAGCCGGTCGCGTTCGGCGCCGTCCGGGTCCCCGTCCGCGTCGAAGGTCAGTTCCCAGTAGGGAGCCACGCTCATCCCAGGATCCGCCATACCAGGCTCCTCGTGCCCCGAACAGGTGCGATACGGCCGCATCGTCCCGCCACGGGGCAAGCTTGGCCATACACCGCGCCTCACCTGTAGAGGAGAAATTCCTTTCGGATCCGGCGGAATGCGGCCAGTTCGTCCTGCCAGGCGCCGGCGATCTCGTCAGGGCCCGCGCCGGCGTCGACCATCGTGCGCACGCGCGTGGACCCGGTGAGCCTGTCGATCCAGTCGTCCTCGCGCCAGGCGAAACCGCTCCACACCTTCTTCGCGGTGACCAGGAGGCCGATTCCGGTGCGTACCGGGTCGTAGGCGGCCCGGTCGTGCACATGGATCTGCACCCCGCCGACGGTTCGGCCCTGGAACTTGGAGAAGGTGGGCGCGAAGTACGCCTCCCGGAACCGCACACCCGGCAGCGCGAGTCCGTCGGCCGCGGCCGCCCAGCGCGCGTCGATGCCCTCCGCGCCGAGCAGTTCGAAGGGACGGGTGGTCCCGCGGCCCTCGGACAGGTTCGTGCCCTCGAAGAGGCAGGTCCCCGAGTAGACGAGGGCGGTCTCCGGGGTGGGCATGTTGGGACTCGGCGGCACCCAGGGCAGGCCGTACGCGTCGTAGAAGCGCGAGCGGCGCCAGCCCGACATCGGTACGACGTCCAGCGCGACCGGCGGGTCCAGGAACTCCGCGTTGAACAGCCGCGCGAGTTCGCCGACCGTCATCCCGTGCGCCTGCGCGATCGGCTGCCGGCCGACGAAACTGGCGAACTCCCGGTGCAGGACCGGGCCCTCGGCCGCGCGGCCGGTCACCGGGTTCGGGCGGTCGAGGACGACGAAGCGCTTGCCGGCCGACCGGGCGGCCTCCATGCAGTCGTACAGCGTCCAGATGTACGTGTAGAAGCGGGCGCCGACGTCCTGGATGTCGAAGACGACGGTGTCCACGCCGGAGGCGGTGAAGACGTCGGCGAGGGGCCGTCCGCTCTTGAGGTAGGTGTCGTAGACGGGGAGGCCGGTCGCCGGGTCGTCGTAGCGGCCCTCGGAGCCGCCGGCCTGGGCGGTGCCGCGGAAGCCGTGTTCCGGACCGAAGACCGCCGTCAGCGCGACCCGGGGGTCGGCGTGCATGACGTCGACGATGTGGCGGACGTCCTGGGTGACGCCGGTGGGGTTGGTGACGACGCCGACCTTCTGGTCGGCGAGCAGGGCGTAGCCGTCGGCGCAGAGGCGGTCGAACCCGGTCCTGAGGGTGCCGTGGGCGTCGGCCGTGGTCGCCGTGGGCAAGGCTGTCACGGCAGCTGCCGAGGCCGTTGCCGCGGTGAGCAGACTTCGTCTGGAAGGGCGCATGGGGTGGCCTCCGTCGTCGTCCGGGTGCGGGGCGTGGGTGGCGGGTCGCGCGGTTCCCCGCCCCCCTCGGGGGCGGTCGTCGCGTGCCGGACGGCGGGCCCGCGTTCCCGGGGGAGGGCGGTCGTCGCGTGTCCGGACGCCGGCCCCACGCCCTTAGGGGGTGTGACGGTCGCCCTTTTCTCAAACATACCGACCGGTTAGTGTGTCCGTGCTGAGCCGAGTCTGGTCGCGTCGTGTCGAAGGAGACCGATGGTGGGAGCCGTGCAAGATGCCCGAGTCGTCGTCACCGGGGCGGGAGGTGGCATCGGGGCCGCGCTCGCCCGGCGGTTCGCCGCCGAGGGCGCCCGGGTCGCCGTGAACGACCTGGACGGGGACAAGGCGGCCGCCGTCGCCGCGGAGATCGGCGGCATCGCCCTTCCGGGGGACGCGTCCGGCATCGTCGGCGCCGCCCGGGACGCGCTCGGCGGGAGCGTCGACGTCTACTGCGCCAACGCCGGGCTCGGCTCGGGCGGGTCCGAGGCGGCCGACGCGGCCGTGTGGGAGTCCGCCTGGGACGTCAACGTCATGGCGCACGTACGGGCCGCCCAGGAGCTGGTGCCGGAGTGGCTGGAGCGGGGGAGCGGGCGGTTCGTGTCCACCGTGTCCGCGGCCGGGCTGCTCACCATGATCGGGGCCGCCCCCTACAGCGTCACCAAACACGCCGCCTACGCCTTCGCCGAGTGGCTGTCGCTCACCTACCGGCACCGGGGCCTGAAGGTGCACGCCATCTGCCCGCAGGGCGTCCGTACCGACATGCTCGCCGCCACCGGCAGCGCCGGCGACCTGGTGCTGCAGCCGACCGCGATCGAGCCGGACGACGTCGCGGACGCCCTGTTCAAGGGGATGGCCGAGGACCGGTTCCTGATCCTGCCGCACCCCGAGGTCGCCGGTTTCTACCAGGCGCGGGCCGCCGACCCGGACCGCTGGCTGACGAACATGAACCACCTCCAGCAGAAGTGGGAGGCCACCCGGTGACCGTGTCGGAGACCGAGTCGATCTACGCCGCCCGGCCCTGGGTGGGCCTGCTCAACGAGGCCCAGCGCGGGCCGGTCGAGCCGCCCGCCTCGCTGGTGCACGCCCTGCGGGCCGCCGCGGCCGAGGCGCCCGACCGCACCTGCCTCACCTACTTCGACGCCCGCCTCGGCTTCCGCGAGGTCGACGAGCTGAGCGACTCGGTCGCCGCGCATCTCGCCGCACGCGGACTGGAGCGCGGCGACCGGGTGGCCGTCGTCCTCCAGAACTCGCCGCACTTCGTGCTCGCGGTGCTGGGCGCCTGGAAGGCGGGCGCGACCGTCGTGCCGGTCAACCCGATGTACAAGTCGGGAGAGGTCTCGCACGTCCTGCGGGACGCCGAGGCGGCGGCGCTGGTCTGCTCGCAGCGGGCCTGGGAGTCGTACCTGCGCGAGACGGCCGCAGACTCTCCGGTGCGGATCGTGCTCACCGCGAGCGAGCTGGACTTCCAGACGCGTGACGACGCCCGCGTGCTGGCCTTCGAGCGGCTGCCGCAGGCCGCCGACGCCGAGGACCTGGTCGCCGTCGCGCGGCAGGGCGGGACCGCCCCCGAGGGACGGGACCCGGAGCCCTCCGACATCGCCCTGATCAGCTACACCTCGGGCACCAGCGGCACCCCCAAGGGCGCCACCAACCTGCACGGCAACATCATGTACAACGCGGAACGGCAGCGCACCGGGCTCGCACTGCCCGACGCGCCGGTCTACTACGCCCTCGCGCCCCTCTTCCACATCACCGGCATGGTCTGCCAGCTCGGCGCCTGCCTGACCAGCGTGGGCACGCTCGTGCTGACCTACCGCTTCGAGCCGGGCCTGGTCCTCGAGACGTTCGCGGAGCACCGCCCGCAGTACACCGTCGGCCCGTCCACCGCCTTCATGGCCCTGGCCGCGCACCCGGACGTCACCCCGGAACACTTCGCCTCCTTCGTCAACATCTCCTCCGGCGGCGCGCCGCTGCCGCCCGCCCTGGTGGAGAAGTTCCGGGCCGGCTTCGGGCCGTACATCCGCAACGGCTACGGGCTGACCGAGTGCACCGCGCCGTGCGCGTCCGTGCCGCCGGAGCTGGAGGCGCCGGTCGACCCGGTCTCCGGGACCCTCGCGGTCGGGGTGCCCGGCCCCGACACGCTCGTCCGCATCATCGACGACGAGGGCAACGACATGCCCTTCGGCGAGCAGGGCGAGATCGCGGTGCGCGGGCCGCAGGTGGTGCCCGGCTACTGGCGGCGCCCGGAGGCCACCGCCGAGACCTTCCCGGACGGCGAGCTGCGCACCGGCGACATCGGGTTCATGGACCCGCAGGGCTGGCTGTACGTCGTCGACCGGAAGAAGGACATGATCAACGCGTCCGGCTTCAAGGTCTGGCCGCGCGAGGTCGAGGACGTCCTGTACACCCATCCGGCGGTACGCGAGGCGGCCGTGGTCGGGGTGCCGGACGGGTACCGCGGGGAGACCGTCAAGGCCTACATCAGTCTTCGCCCGGGAACTGCAACCGATCCGGACGATCTCGCCCTCTATTGCAAGGAGAGACTGGCCGCTTACAAATATCCGCGCCAGGTGGAGATCCTGCCCGACCTGCCGAAGACGGCAAGTGGGAAGATCCTCCGACGGGAACTGCGTTCCCGACCGCAACACGGTTAGTGGATTTACGAGAAAGGCAGGTGGCGGCAGTGCCCAGGACGACGGACGGAGACGGGGCTCCTGTTCCGCAGCGGCTTCTTGCCGCCGCCACCCGGCTCTTCGCGGAGCAGGGGTACGACCGCACCTCGGTGCAGGAGATCGTGGAGGCGGCCGGCGTCACCAAGGGGGCGCTGTACCACTACTTCGGCTCCAAGGACGATCTCCTGCACGAGGTGTACGCGCGCGTGCTGCGCGTCCAGCAGGAGCGGCTCGACGCCTTCGCGAACGCGGACGAGCCGATCGAGAAGCGGCTGCGGGGCGCGGCGGCGGACGTGGTCGTCACGACCATCGAGAACCTCGACGACGCGTCGATCTTCTTCCGGTCCATGCACCACCTGAGCCCGGAGAAGAACAAGCAGGTGCGCGCCGAGCGCCGGCGCTACCACGAACGCTTCCGCGCGCTCGTCGAGGAGGGCCAGCGCGAGGGCGTCTTCTCCACCGCGACCCCGGCCGACCTCGTCGTCGACTACCACTTCGGCTCGGTCCACCACCTGTCGACCTGGTACCGCCCCGACGGCCCCATGACCCCCCAGCAGGTCGCCGACCACCTGGCCGACCTGCTGCTGCGGGCGCTGCGGCCCTGACCACCGCTCGTCCTGGTGGCTACCGGAAGGTCCTCCCCTTCCGGTACACGGACGCCCACCAGGGCAAGGAGCACGATGCTGAGTTTCATGGACGCCTGCATGCTGTGGCGCCGGATGCCGTTCCCGCGGAGCGGTTCGACCAGGGAGCTGGTCCTCGCGTACGGCGACCTGGCCGGTGTCGACGAGCACGTGACGACGGTGATCGGGTTCGTCGAGAGCGGGAACTTCAAGCCGTCGCAGGCCGACGTTCTGGGGGAACTCCCGGAGCTCATGCGGCGTACCGAGCGGCTCGCCGACGGCGCCACGGGTGCTGATCCGGAGATCGCCCGCTCGCAGCACGCGTACGCGGCCCTGCTGGACCTCGTCCACCGGCAGTACCTCGAAGCGGGCGGTTCGCCCGGGTGAGCGGCCCGGTGCCGAAGTGCGGAAGGCCCCGGCGCGAGCCGGGGCCTTCCCTCTGCTGCCGCTCTCCTACAGGTACTTCTTCAGCTCCCGCCGGGCCAGCGACCGCTGGTGCACCTCGTCCGGGCCGTCGGCGATCATCAGGGTGCGGGCCCCGGCGTACAGGTCGGCCAGCGGGAAGTCCTGGCTGACGCCGCCCGCGCCGTGCAGCTGGATCGCGCGGTCGATGATGCCCACGACCGCACGCGGCGTGGCGATCTTGATGGCCTGGATCTCGGTGTGGGCGCCCCGGTTGCCGACGGTGTCCATCAGCCAGGCCGTCTTGAGGACCAGCAGCCGCAGCTGCTCGACCGTCACCCGGGCGTCGGCGATCCAGTTGTGCACCACGCCCTGCTGGGCGAGCGCCTTGCCGAAGGCCTGGCGGGAGACAGCCCGGCGGCACATCAGCTCGATCGCCCGCTCGGCCATGCCGATCAGCCGCATGCAGTGGTGGATCCGGCCCGGGCCGAGCCGCGCCTGGGCGATGGCGAAGCCGCCGCCCTCCTCGCCGACCAGGTTCGACACCGGCACCCGCGCGTGGTCGAAGACCACCTCGGCGTGGCCGCCGTGGTAGTGGTCCTCGTAGCCGAAGACCTTCATCGCGCGCTTCACGGTGACGCCCGGGGTGTCGCGCGGGACCAGCACCATGGACTGCTGGCGCCGGATGTCGCCGCCGTCCGGGTCGGTCTTGCCCATCACGATGAAGATCTTGCAGTCCGGGTTCATCGCCCCGGAGATGTACCACTTGCGGCCGGTGATGACGTACTCGTCGCCGTCCCGCTCGATGTACGTGGTGATGTTGGTGGCGTCGGAGGAGGCCACCTCCGGCTCGGTCATGGCGAACGCCGAGCGGATCTCACCGGCGAGCAGCGGCTCCAGCCACTGCTTCTTCTGCGCGTCGTCGGCGAACTGGGCCAGCACCTCCATGTTGCCCGTGTCCGGGGCCGCGCAGTTCAGCGCGGTGGGCGCCAGGTGCGGGGAGCGGCCGGTGATCTCGGCGAGCGGCGCGTACTGGAGGTTGGTGAGACCGGCGCCGTACTCGGCGTCGGGCAGGAAGAGGTTCCACAGGCCCTGCCTGCGCGCCTCGGCCTTCAGTTCCTCGACCACGGCCGGGGTGTCCCACGGCGAGGCCAGTTCGGCCCGCTGCTCCTCGGCGACCGCCTCGGCCGGGTAGACGTACTCGTCCATGAAGGCGAGCAGCTTGGCGCGCAGTTCCTCGGTGCGCGCGTCGAACGCGAAGTCCATGGCCGGTCAGCCTTCCTGAAGAGTGGTCAGTCCGTGGTCGATGAAGACGGGGACGAGGTCGCCGATCCGGTCGAAGCCACGCCCGAGCGTCTGGCCCTGCGTGTACCGGTAGTGGATGCCCTCCAGGATCACGGCGAGCTTGAACCAGGCGAACGCCGTGTACCAGGAGATGTTCGAGACGTCCCGCCCGGAGCGGGCCGCGTACCGCTCGACCAGCTCCCGCGGCTCCGGGTGGCCCGGCGCCTCGGCGGTCGTCGACACCGGCGAGTCCGGCGCGCCGAGCGGCAGGCTGTACATCACCAGCAGGCCCAGGTCGGTCAGCGGGTCACCGAGGGTCGACATCTCCCAGTCGAGGATCGCTCTGATCCTGTCGTCGTCGCCGATCAGGACGTTGTCGAGGCGGTAGTCGCCGTGGATCACCGTGGGCGCGGGGGATGCGGGCAGGCGGCGGCCCAGGGTCGCGTGCAGCTCGTCGATGCCGGCCAGCTCGCGGTTGCGGGAGGCGTCCAGCTGCTTGCCCCAGCGGCGGAGCTGGCGGTCCAGGAAACCCTCCGGGCGGCCGAAGTCGGCGAGGCCGACCGCCGCGGGGTCCACCGCGTGCAGCTCGACGAGCGTGTCCACCAGGGACAGCACGGCGTTGCGGGTGCGCTCGGGGCCGAGCGGGGCGAGCTGGTCGGAGGTGCGGTAGGGGGTGCCGTCCACGAACTCCATCACGTAGAACGGCGCGCCGAGGACGTCCTCGTCCTCGCAGAGCAGCACCGGGCGCGGCACCGGGACCTCGGTCGGGTACAGCGCGCTGATCACCCGGTGCTCGCGCCGCATGTCGTGCGCGGTGGCCAGGACGTGCCCGAGCGGCGGCCGCCGTACGACCCACTTCGAGGCGGAGTCGGAGACCGCGTAGGTGAGGTTCGACCGTCCGCCCTCGATCAGCCTTCCGGTCAGCGGACCGGTCACCAGACCGGGGTGCTCGCGGTCCAGCAGGCCGCGCAGCCGGTCGAGGTCGAGTCCGGGCGGGTGGTCGGGGCTCATGCATCGCTCCTACGAACGAATGAACAGGACCCCACTCATGATGCCGACCAGTCGGTATGTCGTCCAGCGCGAGAGCCAAACGTGACCGGGACCACCCTACGGCCCGCGCGGCACGCGACGGGTCCCCGCCTGTGCGGGGCGGGGACCCGTCACGGGCGGGGGCGGCTCAGTGGCCGTCCCAGCGGCGGCTCAGTGGTCGTCCCAGTGGCCGTTGTGCTCGGCATGCCGGTGGCCGTCGTGCAGGTAGTCGATGTGGTCGCCGTGCAGCACGCCGGTGTGCCCGCAGCCGTCGCCGTGCCGGTGTTCGTGTGCCTCGTGGGTGACGTGACCGTCCGGCTCGCACTCGTCCCAGTGGCCGCCGTGCTCGCGGTGCAGATGACCGTTGTGCGCGTAGTCGACGTGGTCGCCGTGCGGCACCTGGTCGTGCCCGCAGTCCGGGCCGTGGCTGTGGCCGTGCGCGGCGTGTTCCTGGTGCAGGGTGGTCATGGTGCTCGCCTTCGGGGGTGCCGGTTCAGGGGTGTGGCGTGATGCCGACGGACAGGCTGCCACGCAAACGGCACATATGCGGGCATCCCGGTTGCGTGGCGTCCGAGTACCCCTGAGGGTCGGTTGCATGAAAGCCATCAGCTACAGCCGGTACGGCGGCCCCGAGGTACTGGAGTACGGCGAGGTCAAGGACCCGAAGGTCGCCCCCGACTCGGTGCTGGTGAAGGTCCGGGCCGCGGCCGTCAACCCGGTCGACTGGAAGTGCCGTGAGGGCCACCTGCACGGCATCTTGGACGCCGTCTTCCCGGTGGTCCCCGGCTGGGACGTCTCCGGCGTCGTCGTCCAGCCGGGCCCCGCCGTCACCGAGTTCGCGGTCGGCGACGAGGTGATCGGCTACGTCCGTGAGGACTTCCTCTCCCGGGGCACCCTCGCCGAGTACGTCGCCGCCCCGGTGCGCACCCTCGCCCGCAAGCCGCGCAACCTCACCTTCGAACAGGCGTCCGGGCTGCCACTGGCCGGCCTCACCGCCTACCAGGTGCTGGTCCACGCCCTGGAGGTCAAGCGCGGCGAGACGGTCCTGGTGCACGCCGCCGCCGGCGGGGTCGGTTCGCTCGCCGTCCAGATCGCTGCGCACCTCGGCGCCCGGGTCATCGGCACCGCGAGCGAGCGCAACCACGACTTCGTCCGCGGCCTCGGCGGCGAACCGGTGAGCTACGGCGCGGGCCTGGCCGAACGCGTGCGGGGACTGGCCCCCGAGGGTGTCGCCGCCATCCTCGATACCGTCGGCGGGGAGACCCTGACCGTCTCCGCGAACCTGCTCGCCCCCGAGGGCCGGATGGCCTCGATCGCCGACCCGGACGTCGTCGACTTCGGCGGCCGCTACTGCTGGGCGCGACCCGACGCCGAGGACCTGACCCGGCTCACCACGCTCGCGGAGCAGGGCGCGATCACCGTCCATGTCGCCGAGACGTTTCCGCTGAAGGCCGCGGCCGACGCGCAGCGCCGCAGCCAGGAGGGGCGGACCCGGGGCAAGCTGGTCGTCACCGTGGACTGGCCGGAGGAGGGCGAGGAGGGCTGAGACGGGGGCTACACGACCAGCGCGGCGGCGCACAGGGCGATGGCGACGGTGCACAGCACGGCTCCGGCCGCCTGCCGGGGCGTCAGCGCCGCGGGGCGGCCGGTGACCGCGAGGGCACGGATACGGCGGTGGGCGGCCAGCAGGAAGCCCAGCCAGAACACGCAGCAGGCGGCGCAGGCGACGACCCCGGCGGCCGAGGTTCCGCCGTGCAGGGCGGTCTTCGCCCCGAGCACGGCGGCGACGGTCGCCGACAGGGTCGTACGGCGCCAGGCCAGCCGGGTCCGCTCCGGCTGAAGCCCGGGGTCGCGGTCCGGCTGCGTCATCACTCCCACCCGACGAGCACGACGACGACCATCGCGACGGCGACCACCGCGACGACCACGCTGAGCAGTGCCGGGAACCGGGACACCGGGAGGTCCTCGCCGCGCCGCATCGCGCGCTCGCAGCGCATCCAGTGGTTCACGGCGCGCAGCGAGCACAGGACGCCCGCGGCGAGCAGCGCGAGGGCGAGGCCGACGCGCCAGCCGCGGCCGAGGTCGGGCAGGAACTGGTCCACGGCGAATCCGCCGCCGATGAGGGCGAGCGCGGTGCGCAGCCAGGCGAGGAAGGTCCGCTCGTTGGCGAGGGAGAAACGGTAGTCGGGGGTCGTTCCTTCGCGCCGCACCTCTTCGGGGGCGAACCACAAACGGACGTTCCGCGCGAATTCGATCACGTGCCGGAAGCCTACCGGGGGGCCGCGGCCGTCCGGCTGCGGGTCGGTGGGGGCCGGCCCCGCAGTTCCTCCCCCAGCCTTCGGCCGGGGGGGGGGGTATCCCGGCGCCCCTTACGGAGCGCTGCACAGCCACCCGGCTGCGGGGAGGCGTGCCACAGGGCGGCACGGGTCGGCGCTGGGGGTCCCTCCGGCCGAAGGCCGGGGGAGGCACCCGGCCGGCGCCGGCGGGCGTCCCCGCCGCCGCCTCAGCCCCGATGTGCCCGCAGCCGATCCCACGCCGCCAGCCCGTCCGGTACCCACGCCCACGCCCCGAGCCGTGACACCAGTTCCTCCTCGGTCAGGAAGTCGTGCCACGCCACCTCCTCCACCTGCGGGCGTACCGGCAGCTCGCAGCGCACCTCGTACACCGCCGACCACCAGCTGAGCCCGGCGCCGTCCTCGTACAGGAACTTGAAGAGGAACGTGGGGCGGGGGAGGCCGGAGACGCCGAGTTCCTCCTCGGCCTCTCTCAGCGCCGCGTCGTCGTAGGACTCGCCCGCGCCGACCACACCGCCGACGAACATGTCGTACAGGGACGGGAAGACCAGCTTGGTCGCGGTGCGGCGGTGGACGAAGACGCGGCCGGCGGCGTCGCGGGCCTGGATGAAGACGCAGCGGTGGCGCAGGCCCCGGGCGTACGCCTCACCGCGCGGGGACACGCCGATCACCTGGTCGTTCTCGTCGACGATGTCGAGGATTTCGTCAGCAGCGCTCATGCCGTCATCCAAGCAGGCGGACGGCCGTCGGCGTCAGCGCGGCTGGAGGTCCAGCGACGGCTCCTTCGGCGCCGTGCCACGGGGCATCGCCGGGTGCAGCCCGAGCAGCACGATGCCCGCCACGATCGCCGCGAGCCCCGCCGCCTCCCAGGCCAGCGCCCCGGTGTCGGTGCGCAGCCGGTCCCCGAGGAAGCCGACCCCGCACAGGATGCCGGCCAGCGGCTGGGCCGCGGTGAGCGCGGGCAGCGAGTTGCGCAGCTCCGCCGTCTCGAACGCGCTCTGGACGAGGATCAGCCCGGTGACCCCGAGCACCAGCACGCCGTACGGCTGCCAGCCGGTCAGCACCTCCATGATGCCGCCCTCGGAGAAGCGGGTGCTGGTGACCCGGGTGAGGGCGTCCTGTACGCCGTAGAGCAGACCGGCGGCGAGGGCGAGGAGGGTGGGTCCCGCGCTCAGGCGTGACCGCTTGGCGTAGGTCGTGAGCAGCAGGGCTATGCCGACCATCACGCCGATGATCAGCCAGTGGCGCAGCGGGTTGGTGACGGCGTCGCCGCCGCGCGGCTGGCCCGCCAGGATGAACGAGGTCACCCCGCCCGCCAGCAGCACGAGGCCCGCCCAGCCCTGGTGGCTGAGGGGGTGCTTGGTCTGGTGCCGGGAGAGCGCGAGGGCGAACAGCAGGTTCGTCGCGAGCAGAGGCTCCACCAGGGAGATCTCGCCCTTGCCGAGGGCGATCGCGCCGAGGACCATGCCGGCCACCATCAGGCCGATACCGCCGAGCCAGCGCGGCACCCGCATCAGGTCCAACAGCAGCCGGGGCGAGAGGAAGTCGCTGAGCGGTGCCTTCTGGGCGACGTTCTGCTGGAGCACGAACCCGAAGCCCAGGCAACAGGCCGCGCTCACGGCGAGAATCAGAACCAGAACGGACACGCTGCGTACCTCGATCTGCGGCCGGGTTACGGAGTGCGTAGTGGCCGACTGTAGCGCTCCCGGACAGGGATTGCTCCGGGAGTACCCGGAACCGGGCGGTTGACTCGGTCACGCCGCCCGGGTCGTACCCGGCGGGCGGATCGGGGCGGCGGCGGGACCCTACGGCCATGGTCCGCCGCCCGGGCCGCCGGCGCCATGGCGTACGCCACAACCGGAACCCGGGGGCCCACCGCCACCGTACGCCAACCGGGCCACGGCGCGCGTCAAGTTCCGCTTCGTGCTGGGTAGTTGAACGGGGTACCAGCCCCGTCCAGCTTGACGCAAAGTCTTGGCTGGGGGTTTGCTGTGCGTGATCGGCCGATGGCAGCCCGACAACCAGGAAGTCCCGCGGTGCCCCCAACCCCGCCCCTCTTAGGCCCAGGCCCGGCCGTCGCAGGCCCCGCCCCGGCCGTCGCCGACGGTCCCCGCGCGAACCGCGCGCCGGCGCACCCCCGGTGCGAGCACTGTCCCGACGACGCCCTCGACGACGTCGAACTCATCTCCGCGCGAGCCGCGTTGGCCCAGGGCCGCTGGCAGTCCGCCCGCTCCCTGTTGCTCCACACGGGTGACGACTGGGACCGCCGCGGCCACCGGGCGACCGTCCTCGCCGGCGAGCCCTACGCCATCGCCTGGGCCCGCGAGTGGCTGCTCGCCGAGCCCGGCTCCGCCGGCGCCGCCACCCTGTACGCCCTGACCCTGGTCCGGCGGGCCCTGCGCGGCAAGGAGGAGCCCGAGCGGGCCCGCGAGGCCTGCGCCGGCGCCGCCGCGCTCGCCCCGGCGGACCCGACCCCCTGGCTCGGCCTCCTGCTGCTCGCCCGCCACCTGGGCACCGACGAGGAGACGCGCCGTGTCTTCGGCGAGGTGCGCCGCCGCCATCCCGAGCACCACCACGCACACCACCTGATGGCGGCCCGGATCGCGGAGACCGAGACCCGGGGCACGTACGAGCTGCGCGCCTTCGCGGAACGCGCCGCGGCCGAGGCCCCGGCCGACTCCCCGCTCGCCGTCCTGCCGGTCGTGGCCCACACCGAACGCCACCGGGTGCTCGCCGCCACCGGCCGGGCCCCCGCCGACCCGGCCGCCGCCGGGCACTGGTCCGAACCGTCCGCGCTGCGCGCCCTGGGGGCCGCCTTCGACTGGTGGCTGGAGTGGGGGATCGAGGACCATCCCCGCCGGTACGTCGACCTCAACCACCTCGCGCACGCCACCTTCGGCGCCGGCCGGTACGCCGAGGCCGCGGCCCTCTTCCAGCGGATCGGCCGCCACGTCACCGCGGCACCCTGGTCGTATCCGGACCGGGAGCCGTGCGGGGCGTTCCGGGCGGCCCGGGAGCGGACGCTGGGAGGCTGAGCGGAACTTCATGAGAAGAGGTTGTGGATTCCTTACGGCCGCCGGATTCCGTGGCCGAGCACGTCCCGATGGTGTTCGAATGAGTGGGTGAACTCTGAACAGTCCGACGAGCCGCGGCGCACGGAGGAGGGCACCCCGGTCGGCCGCCGGGTGTTCCTCGGCACCATCGGCCTCGGCGCGCTCGGCCTGGTGACCGCCCCGGTGCTGCAACGCATGACCGAGACGGTCCTCGGCGCCTTCTCCGGCAAGGACCCCACGGGCCTGACCGGACTCCTCCCGAACGGCGGCGGCTTCCGCTACTACTCGGTGACCGGGTCCGTGCCGGACAAGACCGCCGCGAACTACCAGCTGAAGATCGACGGCCTGGTCGACAAGCCGCGGACGTACACCCTGGCCGACCTGCGGGCCCTGCCGCAGACCAGGCTGGTCAAGGACGTCCAGTGCGTGACCGGCTGGCGGGTCCCCGACACGCCCTTCGAGGGCGTCCGCCTCTCCCACCTGCTGGACCTGGCGGGTGTCCGGGACAGCGCCAAGGCGATCCACTTCACCTGCTTCGACGGCGCCTACACCGAGAGCCTCACCCTCGACCAGGCGCGCCGGTCGGACGTCCTGGTCGCGCTGCGCATGCAGAACAAGGAGATCACCCACGACCACGGCGGC
Source organism: Streptomyces sp. NPDC086777 (assembly GCF_040702065.1). Taxonomy (NCBI): domain Bacteria; kingdom Bacillati; phylum Actinomycetota; class Actinomycetes; order Kitasatosporales; family Streptomycetaceae; genus Streptomyces; species Streptomyces sp. NPDC086777. The sequence continues at coordinate 134,287 of NZ_JBFBJI010000002.1, forward strand.
CCGGTCCGCCTCTACGTCGCCCCCATGTACTTCTACAAGTCGGCCAAGTGGCTCTCCGGCATCACGGTCACCGACAAGGTCGAACCGGGGTACTGGGAGCACCTCGGCTACGACGTCGACGCCTGGGTCGGCCGTTCGAACGGACGTGACGATGACCCTACGAGCTGAGGCCCCGGTCGCCACCGGCCGGCTGTACCGCTTCACCCCGGCGGAGCGCTGGATCCACCGCACGACGGCGCTGCTGATGGGACTCTGCGTCGCCACGGCCGCCTGCCTCTACGTCCCGCAGCTGGCGATCCTCGTCGGCCGCCGCGAACTGGTCGTCCGCATCCACGAGTGCGCGGGGCTCGCCCTTCCGGTCCCGGTCGTCCTGGGCCTCGCCTCCCGCGCCTTCCGCCGGGACCTCGGCTTCCTGAACCGCTTCGGCCCGCACGACAAGCTGTGGCTGGCCGCCGCCCTGAGTCGCGACAAGCGCCCGTCCTCCCGGCCTGCGGGCAAGTTCAACGCCGGCCAGAAGATCTACGCGAACTGGATCGCGGGCGCGACCCTCGTCATGCTCGCCACCGGTCTCCTGATGTGGTTCACCCACCTCACCCCGCTGATGTGGCGCACCTCGGCCACCTTCGTCCACGACTGGCTGGCCCTCACCATCGGCGTCGTCCTGGCCGGCCACATCGGCATGGCGCTCGGCGACCCGGAAGCGAGACGAGGCCTGCGCACGGGCTCGGTGAGCCGCGAGTGGGCCAAACGCGAACATCCACTGTGGCGGCCGTAGCCGCGCGGGGCCGTCGAACGAGTTCGGACGGGGTCTCGCGCCCCGCCGGACATCACCGTCGTGGCTGACTGCCGTTGCGGCGGGGTGAAGGGCGGGACTTGCACGGGCCGCAGGCAGTGCTTCGAGGGCATGTCCGGCACCGCCGAACACGACGACGGTGGCTGACTGCCGTTGCGGCGGGGTGAAGGGCGGGACTTGCACGGGCCGCAGGCAGTGCTTCGAGGGCATGTCCGGCACCGCCGAACACGACGACGC
>NZ_JBFBJI010000002.1:135412-148505 GCF_040702065.1 Streptomyces sp. NPDC086777
ACGGTGGCTGACTGCCGTTGCGGCGGGGAGAACGGTGGAGCCTCGGCCTGCGTGCGGCGTCAGCCTCCGGAATTCCTGGATCGGCGTGGACTTCTCGCGGAACTCGCGACTTCCGGCTCCCCTCGTCCCGCCGGGACGGTGGAGTCCGGCGGTGCGGCACCGGCCGCACCGTCGGACTCCACCCGCGCCTAGATCACCAAGGACAGCAGCAGCACCAGCCCGCCCGCGACCACCGAGATGATCGTCTCCATCACCGACCAGGTCTTGAGCGTCTGGCCGACGGACAGCCCGAAGTACTCCTTGACCAGCCAGAACCCGGCGTCGTTGACATGGCTGAAGAACAGCGAGCCGGCGCCGATGGCCAGGACCAGGAGGGCGGTGTGGGCGGTCGACATGTCGGCCGCCAGCGGGGCCACCAGGCCCGCCGCGGAGACCGTGGCGACCGTCGCGGAGCCGGTCGCGAGGCGGATCGCGACGGCGATCAGCCAGGCCAGCAGCAGGGCCGGGATCGACCAGTCCTTGGAGATCTCCAGGATCATCTGGCCGGCGCCGCAGTCGATCAGCGTCTGCTTGAAGCCGCCGCCCGCGCCGACGATGAGGAGGATGCCCGCGATGGGCATGAGCCCCTTCTCGACGGTCTGCGAGAGCCGGTCCCGGGAGAACCCGGCCGGCCTGCCCAGCGTGAACATGCCGACGAGGACGGCCGCGAGCAGCGCGATCAGCGGGGAGCCGGCGACGTCGAAGACGCGCTGGACGGTGTCCGCCGGGTCGTCCACGACGATGTCCACCAGCGCCTTGGACAGCATCAGGGCGACCGGCAGCAGGACGGTGGCGAGGGTGGCGCCGAAGCCGGGGCGGTTCTCCAGTTCCTCGGACGGGCGCTGCGGGAGCATCCGGTCGGGGGCCTGCACGTCCACCCAGCGGGCGGCGACCTTCGAGAACAGCGGGCCGGCGATGATCACGGTCGGGATCGCGACCAGGACGCCGAGGGCCAGGGTCACGCCCAGGTTCGCGTGGACCGCGTCGATCGCGACCAGCGGGCCGGGGTGCGGGGGCACCAGCCCGTGCATCACGGACAGACCGGCCAGGGCCGGGATGCCGATGCGCATCAGGGAGTAGTGGCCGCGCCTGGCGACCATCAGGACCACCGGGATCAGCAGGACGATGCCGACCTCGAAGAACAGCGGCAGCCCGACGACGGAGGCGATCAGCACCATCGCCCAGGGCATGGCCCGGCCGCCGGCCCTGGCGAGGATCGTGTCGACGATCTGGTCGGCGCCGCCGGAGTCGGCCAGCAGCTTGCCCAGGACCGCCCCGAGCGCGATCAGGACACCCACGCCGGCGACGGTGGCGCCGAGCCCGGTGGTGAAGCTGGTGATGACCTTGTCGAGCGGCGCCCCGGCGAACGCGCCGAGCGCGAGCGAGCCGATGGTCAGCGCCAGGAAGGCGTGCAGTTTGAACTTGGTGATGAGCAGGACGATGACGGCGAAGCCCAGCAGGACGGCGATGCCGAGCCGGGCGTGTCCGGCCGAGGTGATGGGCGCGACGGCGTCCGCTGCCAGCATCTCGACGCTGAGTCTGGTCACGGGGGTTCCTTGCAGTGACGGGGAGGGGAGGGGGGAACTACTGCGGGGTGAGGTCGGGCAGCGCTTCCAGCGCGCGCACGGCACGGGCCGTGATCTCCTCGGGGGTGCCCGAGACCTCCACGGCGACACCGGCCTCGTCCGGCTCCAGCGGCTGGAGCGTCGCGAACTGGGAGTCGAGCAGCGCCGTCGGCATGAAGTGGCCCTGCCGGTGCGACATCCGGTCCTCGATGAGCTGCCGGTCGCCGGACAGGTGCAGGAACACGATGCCGGGGGCCGCGGCCCGCAGCCGGTCGCGGTACGACCGCTTCAGCGCGGAGCAGCTGACCACCCCGCCGAGCCCCGCCCGGCCGTGCGCCCAGGCACCGATGGCGTCCAGCCACGGCCACCGGTCGGCGTCGTCGAGCGGGTGACCGGCCGACATCTTGGCGATGTTGGCCGGCGGGTGGAAGTCGTCGCCCTCGGCGTACGGGACGCCGAGCCGGGCGGCGAGCAGGGGACCGATCGTGGTCTTGCCCGTGCCGGCGACGCCCATCACCACGATGACGTGAGGGGTCCGCATCACTGCCTCGCTGTCCTTCCTCGACGAGCGCACCGGCGTACGACATCCGGTGTCGGCCTCACTGAAACCCATTACGTACGATGAATTCAAGAGTCTGTGACATATAAGTCTGACTTTTTGGCTCGGTGATCCGCTCGGTACGCTGAGTGCATGAGCACACCGGGCCGGGGCCTGCACGGCCGAGTACTGGACGCCCTGGGCCCCGCCATCACCGCGGGCGAGTACCCGCCGGGCAGTGTCCTGCGCACCGACGAACTGGCCCAGCACTTCGAGGTGTCACGCTCCGTGATGCGTGAGGCGGTCCGGGTCCTCGAATCCATGCACCTGGTCGAGTCCCGCCGCCGGGTGGGCGTGACCGTCCGCCCGAAGGCCGAGTGGAACGTCTACGACCCGCAGGTCATCCGCTGGCGCCTGGCCGGCGCCGACCGCCCGCACCAGCTGCGCTCGCTCACCGTGCTGCGCTCGGCGATCGAGCCGGTGGCGGCCGGGCTGGCGGCGCGGCACGCCACGGCCGAGCAGTGCGCCGAGCTCACCGAGTGCGCTCTCGGCATGGTGGCCAACTCGCGCGGCCACCGGCTGGCGGAGTACCTCTTCCACGACGTGGCCTTCCACCGGGTGATCCTGGCGGCGTCGGGCAACGAGATGTTCGCCCGGCTCGGCGACGTCGTCGCCGAGGTCCTCGCGGGCCGGACCGAGCACGAGGTCATGTTCGAGGACCCCGACCCGGCCGCCGTCACCCTCCACGTCCAGCTCGCGGAGGCGGTCCGCGAGGGCGACGCCCCCCGCGCCGAACAGCTGACCCGCGAGATCACCGCGGGCGCCCTCCACGAACTGGACATCCTGGCGCCGTAGCGCCACCGGCGGCCCTACTGCTCCGGGAACTCCCCGTCCAGATACACCCAGGCCCCCTCGACCCGCTCGAACCGGCTGCGCTCCAGCAGCGAGCCGTCGCGGAACGAGGCGCGGAAGGTCACCGTGCCGGTGGTGTGGAAGGCCGAGCCGTCGGTCGTCGCGAGGATCTCCAGACCCGTCCACCGCATCCCGGGGTCCAGGTCGAGCCGCGCCGGGCGGGTCCGGCGATGCCAGGTGCGCAGCAGGTACGGCTCGTCACGCCGGACGAAGGCGCTGTAGCGCGAGCGCATCAGCGCCTCGGCGGTGGGCGCCGCCGCACCGCGGTGGAACCGCCCGCAGCAGTTCTCGTACGTCTCCGGCAGACCGCACGGGCAGGCGGCGGCCGGCCGGCGCCGGGGTCGCTTCGGTGTCACGGGCCCGCCCCCCTACGCCGACTCGGCGTTGGTGGGCGGCTGCGCCGGGCGGGCCGGGAGGGCCAGGGTGGGGAGCGCGGGCAGCGCCGTGCGGTGCACCCACGCGTCGAGGAGGCCGTCCAGCGGCTCGTCCGCGAACCGGTTGACGTGGGCCGTGAACATCGCGGTCGTCACGGACCCGCCCCGGTGCAGCCCCGCCCACGCCCGCAGCATGTGGAAGAACCGCTCGTCGCCGAGCGCGCAGCGGACCGCGTGCACCGCGACCCCGCCGCGCTCGTAGAGCCGGTCGTCGAACATCGCTTTCTTGCCGGGGGCCGCGATCCGGATGTCCTGCGGCAGCCCGGAGAGCATCCGGTGTGCGACGGCCGCCAGTTGCTGCGCGCTGCGGCCGCCGGACCGCTCCGACCACAGCCACTCCGCGTACTTGGCGAGCCCCTCGTTCAGCCAGATGTGCCGCCAGTCGGCGATGGACACGCTGTTGCCGAACCACTGGTGGGCGAGCTCGTGCGCCACCAGGCGTTCCGAACCCCGGGACCCGTCCACGTGGTTGGCGCCGAACAGGGACAACCCCTGGGCCTCGACTGGGACGTCGAACTCCTCGTCGGCGACGACCACGGCGTACTCGTCGAAGGGGTAGGGCCCGAACAGCCGCTGGAACAGGTCCATCATGGCGGGCTGCCGGGCGAAGTCCCTGGAGAACTCCGGGAGCAGCTGCGCCGGTATGTGCCCGTGCATCGGGACCCCACCGAAGCCCGGGTCGCCGAGCAGCACCGTCTGGAACTTGCCGATCGCGAGGCTCACCAGGTAGCTCGACGTGGGCGCCGCCTGCTCGTACACCCAGGTCGTCGTCGACGCCTTCGTGGTGCGGGTCAGCAGCCGCCCGCCGGCCACCACCGAGTAGGCCGACGGGCAGGTGACCGAGAGCAGGTACGACGCCTTGTCGGCCGGCCGGTCGTTGCACGGGAACCAGGAGGGCGCGCCGACCGGCTGGCTGGCCACCAGCGCGCCGTCCGTCAGCTCCTCCCAGCCGATCCCGCCCCAGGGGCTGTTCACCGGCTTCGGGTTGCCGGACCAGTGGATCTCCACGGTGAAGGCGGCCCCGGCGCGCAGCGGCTTCGCGGGCTTGATCCGCAGCCGGCCGCCGCGGTGCGTCCAGTGCGGCTGACGGCCGTCCACCCGGATCCGGCCGATCTTGAAGTCGGCCAGGTTCAGCTGGAACTCGGGCAGCGCGGCACGGCCCGCGATCGCGTTGATCCGCGCCATGCCGGTCAGGCGGTTGGGTCCTGGCCGGTAGTCCAGCGTGAGCTCATAGCGATGCACCCGGTACCGGGAATCGCCGTTGTCCGGGAAGTACGGGTCCGGACCCGCTGACTGCTGCACTGCCACTTCCGCGTTCGCTCCCTGCGCTGTGCTCGAACCGTCCCTCGGTGCACCGATGCCCGCGGCCACCACCGGACGGCCCGCGCTCAGGGACGCCATGCCTCGATCGGGTTGCCGAGCCAGCGGGTGTCGTCGGGAACCGACTCCGCCGCCATGACGAGCGACGCGGGACCCAGGGTGGTGCGGGCCCCGATCGTGCTGCCGGGCAGCACGATCCCGCCAGGGCCCAGGGTGGCGCCCTCACGGAGAACCACAGTATCCGTCCGCAAGATCCGGTCGTGGAAGAGGTGAGTCTGCAGGACACAGCCGCGGTTCACGGTGACCGCATTCTCCAGTGTGACCAGATCCGTCTCCGGCAGCCAGTAGCTCTCCACCCAGACGCCCCTGCCGATGCGCGCGCCGAGGCCGCGCAGCCAGGCCGTCAGCACCGGAGTACCCGGCACCGAGCCGGCCAGCCACGGCACCGCCAGCACCTCGACGAACGTGTCCGCCAGCTCGTTGCGCCACACGAACGAGCTCCACAACGGGTACTCCCCGCTGCGGTGCCGCCCGACCAGCAGCCACTTGGCCAGCACCGAGACCAGGCCCGCGACCGCGCCGGCGCCGAGCAGCACCAGCCCCGAAAGGAGCGGCGCCCACGCCCCGAGCACGCACAGCGCGGCCACCGTCAGCCCGGCCAGCGCCACCGAGCACAGCACCGGCACGATCCGGCACGTCTCCACCAGCGCCCGCGCCCACAGCAGCCGGGCCGGCGGCTCGTACGTCCGGCTCTGGTCACCGTCGGCCGCACTGCGCGGCAGCTTCACCGGCGGCAGCCCGAGGTACGACGTGCCCTTCTTGGCCTTCTTCGGCGTCGCCGACAGCACGCCCACCAGACCGCCGTCCGGCACGCTGCGGCCCGGCGCGGTCATCCCGGAGTTCCCGAGGAACGCCCGCCGCCCGATCTCCGCGCGCCCGATCCGCACATACCCGCCACCGAGCTCGTACGGCGCGGTCAGCGTGTCGTCGGCCAGGAACGCGCCCTCGCCGACCGTCGTCAGGCTCGGCAGCGCGAGCACGGTCGACACCTCGGCCCCACGCCCGATCCGCATCCCGAGCAGCCGCAGCCACACCGGCGTGACCAGCCCCGCGTACAGCGGGAACAGCGTCTCGCGGGAGCGGTCCATCAGCTGCGACACCGTCCACGCCTGCCAGCCGGTCCGGCTGTGCGTCGGATAGGTGCCGGTGCGCAGCCCCAGACTCAGCAGCCGCACCGAGACCAGGATCAGCAGGGCGTACGCCAGCCCGAAGGCCAGGGTGGCCGGGACCAGCGCGACCGCCGCGCCCCGCAGGGCCTCGGCCAGGCCGTCGCCGGGCGCCACGAAACGCCCGGCGACCAGCAGCGCGGCCGCCCCGGACAGCACGGGGAGCGCGCTGAGCCCGAGCCCGGTCAGGCCGTACATCACCCGCCAGTGGGTGCCGCGCTGCGGCCGGTGCTTGGGCCAGTTCCGCTTGGCCTTGCCCAGCTTGACCGCCGGGGCGCCGGACCAGCGCTGGCCGGTCGGAATCTGCCCGGTGACCGCCGAGCCGGGGGCCACCTCGGCGCGCTTGCCGACGCGGGCGCCCGGGAAGAGCATGCTGCGCGTCCCCACGACCGCGTGGGCGCCGATCCGCACCTGGCCGATCACCAGCCGGTCGCCGTCCAGCCAGGAGCCGGACAGGTCCACCTCGGACTCCACGGCCGCGCCCCGCCCGACCCTGAGCAGGCCGGTGACCGGCGGCAGCGAGTGCAGGTCCACCTCGGGACCGATCTTGGCGCCGAGCGCCCGCGCGTACCGCTCCAGCCAGGACCCGGTCAGCGTGGTCGCCCCGGCGGACTCGGCCAGCCGCTCCGCCGCCCACAGCCGCAGGTGGACGGAGCCGCCGCGCGGATACGTGCCGGGCTTCACGCCCCGCAGCAGCAGCCGCGCGCCACCCGCCGCGATCGCGATCCGGCCGGGCGGTGTGAACAGCACCAGGGCTCCGAGCGCGACCAGCCACCAGGACGCGGTCGGCAGCCAGCCGTAGCCGCCCAGCACGTTGCCGAGCGCCGCGAGCACCACCGTCCAGCGCAGCCCGAGGAGGGTGAACAGGGGGAGCAGGAGCAGCAGCTGCACCAGCTGGGCGCGGCGCGGCACCGGCGCGACGGTGCGCTCGGTGCCGTCGTCGTGCACGGACTGCTCCAGCCGCCGGGCCAGCTTGCGCAGCACCGGCTGCTGGTAGATGTCGAGGACGGCCGCGCTCGGGTAGCGGGTGCGCAGCCGGGTGGTGAGCTGGGCGGCGGACAGACTGCCGCCGCCGATCGCGAAGAAGTCGTCGGCGGCGCTGGACACCGGGATGCCGAGGACCTCGGTCCACTGCTCGGCGAGCCACGCCTCGGTGCCGTACAGCTGCTCGGCCGGGCCGCCGGTCTCCAGGCCCTCCAGGGGCCAGGGCAGGGCGTTGCGGTCGACCTTGCCGGAGGTGCGGGTGGGCAGTTCGGCGACGGGCGCGAGGAGCGGCACCAGGGCCGCGGGCAGCTCGGTGCGCAGCTTCCCGACGGCCGCCGCGTGGTCCCAGCCGTCCTGGGTGACGACATAGCCGACCAGGAGCTGGTTGCCGCTGCGCGCGGTCCGCACGGCCGCCGCCGCGCCCGCGACGCCGGGGAGCGCCTGCAGGGCCGCGTCCACCTCGCCCAGCTCGATCCGGCGGCCGCCCAGCTTGATCTGCTCGTCGGCGCGCCCGAGGAAGACCAGCCCCTCGCGGTCGGCGCGCACCAGGTCACCGCTGCGGTACGCCCGCTCCCAGCCCAGCGACTCAAGGGGCGCGTACTTCTCCGCGTCCTTCTCGGCGTCCAGGTAGCGGGCGAGGCCGACCCCGCCGATCACCAGCTGGCCGCTCCCGCCCATGGCCACGGGCACGCCGGCGTCGTCCACGACGGCCAGCTCCCAGCCGTTCAGCGGCAGACCGATGCGGATCGGCTCCGCGCCGGTCATCAGGGCGGCGCAGGCGACGACGGTGGCCTCGGTGGGGCCGTAGGTGTTCCAGACCTCGCGGCCCTCGGTGACCAGGCGCTGGGCCAGTTCGGGCGGGCAGGCCTCGCCGCCGAAGATGAGGAGGCGGACGTCGTTGAGGGTCTCGGGCTCCCAGAGGGCGGCCAGGGTGGGCACGGTCGAGACGACGGTGATCTCCTGCTCGACCAGCCAGGGGCCGAGGTCGGCGCCGGAGCGGACCTGGGAGCGGGGCACGGGCACCAGGCAGGCGCCGTAGCGCCAGGCGAGCCACATCTCCTCGCAGGAGGCGTCGAAGGCGACCGAGAGGCCCGCCATCACCCGGTCGCCGGGCCCGATCGGCTCCTCGGTCAGGAACAGCGCGGCCTCGGCGTCCACGAAGGCCGCGGCGCTGCGGTGGGTGACGGCGACGCCCTTGGGTCTGCCGGTGGAACCGGAGGTGAAGATGATCCAGGCGTCGTGCCCGGCGCCGGGGCGGCCGGCGGGCCGCCCGGACTTGCGGCGGACGTCGATGCGCAGCCCCTCGCCGAGGACGGCCGCCACCTCCGCCTCCCCGAACACCAGTGCGGCCCGCTCGTCCGGGTCCTCGGCGTCCACGGGTACGTAGGCGGCACCGGCCGCGAGCACGCCGAGCACGGCGATGTAGAGGTCGTTGGTTCCGGAGGGGACCCGGACACCCACGCGGTCCCCCAGCCCGATCCCGGCCTCGGCGAGCCGCCGCCGCAGCCGCGCCACCTCCGTGGCGAGCGCGCGGTAGGTGAGCTGGGCGGTGCCGTCGTCCAGCGCGGGCTCGTCGGGGTGCGCCCGTACCGTTGCGTCGAACACGTCCACGAGCGTGCGCGGCGATGCCGCCGCCCCGGCCGAGAAACGTGCGGTGTCCCCGAACTCCTCGCGGATCTCTTCGTCGAGCAGGCCGAGAGCGCTGCTCTCGTCAGTCGCTGCCATCCGGTCCTCGCGTCTCGTTCCCGGAACCTCCGGGGTGCCGGCGGGCCCGCAGGTCTGCCTGGGGTTGTCCGGCTCCGGCTAGGTGACAAGCCGGAAATATTAGTACGACGCTAGGCTCCCGCTCCTGCCGCGGCCACCCGGAGGCGGCCGTTCGGAGCAGTCCCTTGAATCTTAAGCGACCGCTGACCAGCGATTTTCCGCGCCCGGCGAGAGATGGGCCACACAGCGTGAGGCAGGCCAACTCCATGTGTCCGGCGGCCCGTACGGCAACGGCCGGCCCCGCGGTGAAGAGGGGGGAGAGAGCACCGCGGAACCGGCCGTCGCCGTGGGGGGCGGAGAGGACGTCACAGGGCGCCGTACGTCACGCGGCGCTGACCTCCGCCCAGATGGACTTGCCCCAGGGCAGGTTGCCCACGCCCCAGCGGCCCGAGCAGAGCGCGTCGAGGATCAGCAGACCGCGCCCCCGGTCCCGTTCGACCGAGATGGCACGCAGCCGGGGATGGCGGCCCAGCGGGTCGTGCACCTCGACCCGGGTCCGGGAGCCGTCGCTGTCGATGACGAGACGGACCGGGTCGTCCGGGTCGGTCTCGTAGCGCAAGGAGTTGGTGACCAGCTCGCAGGTGACCAGGGCGACCGCGTCGATGTGGTCGCGGGAGGCGTCGGGGGTGTGGTGCGCGATGAAGTCGCTCACGAACAGCCGGGCGGCTTTGGCCGACTGAGGCTCGCTGGCCAGTAACAGGACCGGCGGCGGTGCGACTTGCAGGGGGCGGGGTTCGGTCGTGGTGCTCCGCTGGCGTTCGATCATGTGCATCCCCTCACGGGCATGTCCCAACGCAGGCACAGTGGTTCGCCATGCGAGTGCGGTCACTGTCGTATTTCCCGGATTCATGGTGCCTTCACGACACAGTCGATCGCAATACGTCCCACGAGATGTGAAATATTGCGCATCGCCTTGAGGGACTTGCGGCACAAGTCGTCAGTCGGTGGCGGGGGTCGGGGCGGCACGGGCAGACTGTCGGGCAGTTCATCGGAGAGAAGGGGGAATCCGTGAGCACGCCCACGGTGCGCCGGCGACGGCTCGGTGCGAAGTTGCGCGAACTGCGCGGCGAACTCACCCTCGACGAGGTCGCCGAGCACTCCGCGGGCGCCTTCGTCTCCTCCAAGCTGTCCCGGATGGAGACCGGCAAGACCGCCCCCAAGGCAGCGGACATCCAGGCGCTGCTCCACCTGTACGGCGAACTCGGCCGCGACGTCAGCGACGAACTGCGCGCGGCCCTGATCACGCTCACCAAGGAGGGCGGCCGGCGCGGCTGGTGGCACTCGTACCGGGGTGTCCTCACCCCGGTGTACGAGGACCTGATCAGCCTGGAGGCGGAGGCCGAGACGGTCTCCACCTGGCAGCTGGGCATGGTCCCCGGACTGCTCCAGACCGCCGAGTACGCCCGCGAGATCATCCGGGCGACCGCCATGTCCGAGGCGGTCGAGGCACGGGTCGACGCGCTCGTCGAGGTACGGCTGGCACGCCAGGCCGTCCTCACCCGCGACAGCGACCCGCTGGCGCTCTGGGCGATCATCTCCGAACAGGCCCTGCGCTCCACCACCGAGGATCCCGCCCTGATGTACGAGCAGTTGGGGCGCCTGCTTACGATGGGGCGACGCCCGAACATCAACATCCAGGTGTTGAGATCGGACGCTCCCCTGCACGCCGGGCTCACCGGCACCTTCAGCATCCTGGGCTTCGGTCCGCACACGGACCTGGACGTCGTCCACCAGGAAGGGCTGACCTCCGCCCTGTACATCGAGGAACGTGATCGGGTCTCCACGCACCGGGCCGCGTGGCAACGCCTCACGTCTGCCGCCGAGTCCGTCGAGGCGTCGGTGGAACTGATCACCCAGATAAGGAAGAACGAATAGCGAATGAAGCACGTTGACGACGCGTCGACTCTGCCGGTGACCTGGTGGAAGTCCTCGGCGTCCGCATCACAGTCCGACTGCGTGGAATGCGGGACCGTCGACGAGGCGACGATCGCCGTCCGCGACAGCAAGCGGCCCGACGGGCCCGCGCTTCTGCTGGACCGCGCCACGCTCCGCGCGTTCACCTCCGCCGTTGCCCTCCGTGACGGCCGAATAGGCGGCCTGGACGGCCTCGGCTGAGAGAGCGGCGTCCACCGACGAGGTGGCCGCCCGCACTCTGCCCCAATCGCTCCAAAACCAAGAAACCCCTGCTCAGCAGGGGTTTCTTGGTATTTTCCACATGGTGTCCGAGGGGGGACTTGAACCCCCACGCCCGATAAAGGGCACTAGCACCTCAAGCTAGCGCGTCTGCCATTCCGCCACCCGGACAAGGTGTCTGTCGTGCGAGGTGTTCCATGCGGGTTCTCCTCGCGGCGACGGGGGAAACACTACCAGGCTTTCGGGGGCGGTCGATCACACCCTGTTTCCGGGCGCGCGGGCGTGAACGGCGTGTGACGGGCCGGGACCGGCCTTGGGCTCCGGCGGGAAGGGAGAGAGGATGGCGGGGACCGGCCGGCAGTGACAGCGGAAGGAAGCAGCGTGAGCGAGACGGACACGGCCAGGGGCGTCACCGGCGAGGACGAGGTCGTGGACCTCTGCCGCGAGCTGATCCGGTTCGACACCAGCAACTACGGCGACCACTCCGGCCCCGGTGAACGCAAGGCCGCGGAGTGGGTCGCCGAGAAACTCGCCGAGGTCGGCCTGGAGCCGAAGATCTTCGAGTCCCACCCGGGCCGCGCCTCGACGGTGGCCCGCATCGAGGGCGCGGACCCGTCCAGGCCCGCTCTCCTCATCCACGGCCACCTCGACGTCGTACCCGCCAACGCCGACGACTGGACCCACCACCCCTTCTCCGGCGAGATCGCGGACGGGTGCGTGTGGGGCCGGGGCGCCGTCGACATGAAGGACATGGACGCGATGACCCTGGCGGTCGTACGGGACCGGCTGCGCAGCGGCCGCAAACCGCCCCGGGACATCGTGCTGGCCTTCCTCGCCGACGAGGAGGCCGGCGGCACCTGGGGCGCCCGGCACCTCGTCGACCACCACCCGGACCTCTTCGAGGGCGTCACCGAGGCGATCAGCGAGGTCGGCGGGTTCTCCTTCACGGTGAACGAGCAGCGCCGGCTCTACCTCATCCAGACGGCCGAGAAGGGCATGCACTGGATGAAGCTGAAGGTGGCCGGCACCGCCGGGCACGGCTCGATGATCCACCGCGACAACGCGATCACCGAGCTGTCCGAGGCCGTCGCCCGGCTCGGGCGGCACAGGTTCCCGGTGCGGGTCACCAAGACCACCCGGGCCTTCCTCGACGAGCTGGGCGACGCGCTCGGCACCGAGCTGGACCCGGAGGACATGGAGTCGACGCTGGCCCGGCTCGGCGGCATCGCCAAGCTGATCGGCGCGACCCTCAGCAACACCGCCAACCCGACCCAGCTGAACGCCGGCTACAAGGTCAACGTCATCCCCGGCGAGGCCACCGCCCACGTGGACGGCCGTTTCCTGCCCGGCCACGAGGAGGAGTTCCTCGCCGACCTCGACCGGATCCTCGGCCCGAACGTGGTCCGCTCGGACGTGCACTCCGACAAAGCCCTGGAGACCAGCTTCGACGGGGCCCTGGTGGAGGCCATGCAGTCCTCGCTGCTCGCCGAGGACCCGACCGCCAGGGCGATCCCGTACATGCTCTCCGGCGGCACCGACGCCAAGTCCTTCGACGACCTCGGCATCCGCGGCTTCGGCTTCGCGCCGCTCAAGCTGCCGCCGGAGCTGGACTTCGCGGGCATGTTCCACGGCGTGGACGAGCGGGTGCCGGTGGACGGACTGCAGTTCGGCGTCCGCGTCCTCGACCGCTTCATCGACGCGTCGTGAAGCAATGGCTCCAGGTAATCGGGCGGCTGTGCGAGCTCTACTGAGAAGAGTGAATGCGACGATAAGCTCGTAGCTCCATTACTCCCTCCTCGTTACATCTCATGCGATCCGCTACTTGGAATCGCATTGCCAACAAGGAGGAATAATGCTCAAGAAGGTCGTCGCTGCTGCGGCTGCCACTGGTGGTCTGGTTCTCGCGGGTGCGGGCCTGGCCGTCGCCGACTCGGGTGCCCAGGGTGCCGCCGTGGGTTCCCCGGGTGTCATCTCCGGCAACGTGATCCAGGTTCCCGTGCACGTCCCGGTGAACGTCTGCGGCAACACGATCTCCGTGATCGGGCTGCTGAACCCCGCCTTCGGCAACACCTGCATCAACAAGTGACGCCGACTCCCTGAGGGGCGTCTTTCCGCCGGCCCCGGAGCGCGCGCCACGCGCTCCGGGGCCGGGCGGGTTTGACCCGGGGTTTACCAGCG